>PTKB01000156.1 GCA_002937555.1 Alphaproteobacteria bacterium MarineAlpha10_Bin2
ATCGAGGAGGCAAGCGCCGAGCATCCGTTCCGCCTGATCACGGCACCGGCGCGCAATTACCTCAATTCCTCTTTCACCGAGACGCCAACCTCGCGCCAGCGCGAAGGCCGGCCGAGCGTGCTCCTGCACCCGGAGGACGCTGCCGAGCAAAGCATTCAAGACGGCCAACGCGTCCGCCTCGCCAACCGGCGCGGCGAAGTTGTCCTCGCCGCCGAGCTGTTCTCTGGAGTGCAGCGCGGCGTGCTTGTGGTCGAAAGCATTTGGCCCAACGACGCCTTCGAGGGCGGCATTGGCATCAATGCGTTGACCGGCGCCGATCCTGTGAAGCCGATCGGCGGCGCGGCGTTTCACGACAATGCGGTAAGCCTGGCGCCTGCCGGCGGCGAATGAGCGAGGCGGAAGCGGCGCCGCCGATCCGCAATATCGGGCCGCTCACGGTCTTCCTGCTCGTCCTCGCCGGGCTGATTTACAGCCTGCTTTTTCCGATCAATCGGATTGCCACGGAAAACGGCGTGCCGGCACTCGGCTATGTGGTCTGGCTTTCGCTCGGCGGCGGAGCACTCATGCTGATCGCCTGTCTTGTGACAAGAAAGATGCCGCGCCTAGGCCGCCGCCATGTGGTGACCTACATCGTCGGCGGCGCGCTCAGTGTCGCGGCACCGATGACCCTGCTCGCCCTCGCCGCGCCGCGCCTGCCATCGAGCATCATCACCATGATCGTTGTCCTCGCGCCGCTCCTTAGTTTCGTGTTTGCCCTGCCGGTCAAGCTCGAGCGCTTCCGCTGGCTTGGCCTGGTCGGGCTGCTGTTTGCCTTGGCCGGCGTGCTGTTGATATTGCTGCCCGAAACGAGCCTGCCCGAGCCCGGCATGGTGGGCTGGGTGCTCCTCACTCTGCTCGTTCCGATCAGCTTTGCCATCTTTAACATCTTTATCGATCTCTACGCGCCACCCCAGGAAGGCGGCTTGCAACTCGGCACCGGCATTCTGTTGGCGGCCGGGTTAATCATGCTGCCGGTGACCGCCATCGCCGGCGGATTTCACATCTTCCCCGGGCCCAGCGCCGAAGGCGATTTCGCCGTTCTCTACGCCACTCTGATCAACGCCGCGCGCTGGTGGCTGATGTTCATCATCATCCGCATGGCAGGAGCGATCTTCGTCTCGCAGACCGCCTATATAATCGTGCTCGGGGGGTTCGGCTGGCAGGCGCTGTTTTTCGGCGGCTCCGTGAGCGGCTTTATCTGGGCCGCGGCCGGGCTCCTCCTCCTTGGCCTCACCGTCAACACACTCTCGAAAATGCGCCAGCAGCGAACGGCGCGGCCGCGCTACAGGAACTCGATATAAGTCTTGCGTTCGGTCTCAGGCACGGTGCGGCGAAACGCGCCGTATTCGTAGCGTTTGACCACGCTGTAGTTGCGGCAGAATTCCTCACCGAACGCCTCTTTCACCCAATCGGAGGCGTCAAAGGCGTCGAGCGCATCGCCCCAATCGTCGGGCAGACGGGCCACATCCTGCTCGTCGAGATCGCCGGTCGACACCGCGCCCGGATCGGTGGCTTTCGCAATCCCGTCCAGCCCCGCCGCCAAATAGGCGGCCATCGCCAAATGTACATGAATATCGCCGCCGCAAACGCGAAGTTCGCTGCGCGTCGCTTCCGGCGTTTCGTTGAGCACGCGCACGGCGGTTGTGCGGTTGTCGACGCCCCAGACCAAGGAAATTGGCGCGAAATTTGCCGGCACCAACCGGCGGTATGAATTTGAATTGGGAAAAAAGATCGCGGTTAGTTCTGCCATATGGGCAAGCACGCCGCCGATGAAATGGCGGCAGGTGTCGCTGATGTGCTGGGGCGCATCCGGCGCTGCGAAAACATACTTTCCGTCTGCGTCGGTCAGCGAGAGATGAATGTGGCAGGAATTACCGGTCGCGCCGTCGAACGGCTTGGCCATGAAGGAGATGCGCCGTCCGATATTCATCGCCGCCTCTTTCAGGGTGGCGCGGAACAGATGTCCGTCATCGGCCATGCGGCAAATTTCCTGATAGCGCATGGTCATTTCATATTGCCCGGGGCCATATTCGTAATGGCTGTTTTCCAACTGCGCGTGCGCCGACGCCGCCTCGAGCAGGGCCAATTCCTCGGCCAGAAACATCGTACGCTTTTGCATCGAATAGCATTGCACGCCTTCATCGAGGAGTTCGTTATCTTCATTGAGAAGGTAAAACTCGAACTCCGGCGCGGCATAGGCGGTAAAGCCCATATCTGCAGCACGCCCGGCCACCCGGGCAAGAATATTGCGCGGGCAGCTATCGACGAGGCTGCCATCGGGCCACACCAGCGTCCCCAATACCTGTGCGGTGCCGCCTTCGTGGCGCAACAGGCGGAGAGTGGAAAGGTCCAGCTTGAGAATAAAATCTCCGTAGCCGATGGATTCCGCGTAATCGGTACCGGGCACCACATTGGCGAAGATGTCCAAGGAGAAGATCGTTGCCGCGAAGGCGAGTCCGTGATGCATGACATGCTCGAACTGCGCCAAAGAAACGGCCTTGCCGCGCGCGATGCCGTTGAAATCCGAGTATTCGGCCCGGATGCGCTCCACATTGTGGCCGCGCAGCCAGGCCATGACTTCATCCTCGCCGCCGCTGAACAGCACCGGCCATTCGCCTTCCGCTGACATGGATCAGCCCTCCCGATTTATTTTCTTGTCGCTCGGCGGAAGATAGCGTACCCGCCCGCAACGCGTCGAGCCTGTGTTGAAGCGGGCCGCGCGTGCGGATAGGGTGTCGCGCCGCGGCAATCTTGGCGGAATTCAGCGGAAGGATATTCAGTTTGAAAGCCAAGGAACGGCTCCCCATCCGCATGGAGACGCGCGTCGGCGCCCTTTCGCTGGCGCTAATGCTGGCTGGCGGGATCATTGCGCCTCTGCGCTTCGTCTTGAACAAGTTCGCCGTAGATGGCGGTGTGCCACCGTTCGCCTTCGCCTTTTGGCCGATGCTGTTCGCCGGCACGCTCTTGCTCTTGGTGGCAGTCTTGAGAGGCGAGGCGCCAAGCCTGAAATTCGCGCATCTCCGCGCCTATGTGACGGTCGGGATATTCGCCATGGGCGCGCCGATGGCGGTGCTGACGTTTCTCGCCGACAAACTGCCACAAGGGCTGATCAGTATGGTGGTGATCCTCGCGCCAACGCTTACATATCTGTTCGCCATCATGCTCCGTGTCGACCGTCTGAAGCTGCTCAGCTGCGTCGGCCTCGCTGTCGGTCTCGGCGGCATAATGTTGATCGTGCTCCCAGATGTAAGTTTGCCTGAACCGGGCATGGTGTGGTGGCTGCTGCTCGCCCTGCTGGCCCCGGTGTTCCTCGGGCTAGGCAACGTACTCATCGCTCTAGTACGCCCGCCGACGATGCCGCCGACGGTGCTCGCGGCCGGCATGATGTTGACCGCGGCGGCCCTGCTCGCCCCGATCATGGCGGCAAGCGGGCAGTTCTATTTGTTCGACGGCGCGACGCCGGGAGTTCATTGGAATTTCCTCTACGCCACTTTGTTGAACTCGGTTTTCTACGTCGTCTTTCTTGAAATCATCCGCCTCTCCGGCCCGGTGTTTTTCTCGCAAATGAATTATCTGGCCGTCGCCGCCGGCTTCGGATGGGGCATGATTCTTTTCGGTGAACGATATAGCCTTTATGTGTGGGGCGGTACGGCGCTGATGGCGATGAGCGTGTTACTGCTTACCTTGGGCGCTCGCGCCGGAACGAGAGCGGAAAAATGAGCGAGCGCCGCGCCGGGGAGACATACGAAGAGTTCCAATTCGAGCTCTAAATCCGGGTCGCAACGATTAAGGCGTAGGCCCCCGATTGGGCGGCGCGCCCATCGCTTCACCGAAGGCGGCTATTGCGGCATGTTTCGCGAAGGCATGAAACCGGCCGGGCGCGGCGCGGTGGACGATGCGATCGCGGTGGCCTGCGCCAAGGTCCATGGCGACGAGTTCGAGCATAAGCTGGCCGGCATCGCCGGTTTGGCGCGTTGTCCGCTCTCGCCAGACGAATGGACGCTGCTGCGCGAACTCACCACCGCACAAATGCGCCAGCGCATCCATATGAGGAACGCTCAATTCGGCAATCTCCAGAGCGAGACTCGAATTTCGGAAATCTTGGCGGGCGATATCGAACCCGTCCCGTTCGACCACGAACTTGCGGCGCGCCTGCTAGTCTGAAGCGCCGCCGTCATAGCCATAGGTGCGCGCCACCATGCGCTCGGAATGCTCGCCGGCTTTGATGGCTTCGTATTTCCACGGATTGTCGGCGCTGATGCAGCCCGGCAGGCCCTCCACCAATACGTCGTAATCGACGCCGACAAACTGCACCAGCGAATAGCGCGGCTCGGTGGTGGTGTTGATCACTCGGTGCGCGGTGGAGACGAAATAATCGTTCGTCCATTGCTGCATGAGATCACCGAGATTGACCGCGAATGTGCCGGGAATCGCCGGCAGCTCGAGCCAATCACCGTCAAGCGTCAGCATTTGCAGGCCCGGCACGCCGTTCTGCCAGACGGTTGAGAAACATTCGTAATCGGTATGGGCGCCGAGGCCGATATGGGCGATGTCGAAATCCTCGCCCTGCGGCGGGTAATAGCAGACCCGGGTGCGCGACAACGGTTTGGTGTATTTTTCGGTGAAATAGCCGGGCTCCAAATCGAGCGCCAGTTCGAAAGCGCGGTAGACCGAACGGCCAAGCTCGATCTGGCAATCATAGTAGGTACCGAGCGCCCAGCGGAAATCGGGCGGTTCCTGCGGCCAGTTGTTGGGGCCATAAAAACGCAATCCGCGCAAGTAATCCGGATCGTCCTCGGGCAGGTCTTCGGCCATTTCGATAGCTTCGGAGATATCACTGCCCTTCAGGCTATGATCGGCCTGGATGCCGTTCAAGGGCACATAGCCGCGATGGTTGGGCCAATCGAGATAGTGATTTTTCATCTTCTCTTCGAGCGGCAAGGCGAAAAATTGCTGCATGGCGGCATAGGCGCGGTCGATCACCGACTGGGGAAACTGGTGGTTGGTGAGATAGAAGAAGCCCGGCCCGGTGCAGGCGTCGCGGAACTCGCGCGCCAAGTCGCGCTGATCGGCCTTGTTGCCACCGTAAATGCGGCCGAAATCTATGATCGGCACTTCGTCGGGCGAGAGGCGGATGATATCGCGCTTGTGCAATCCCTCGCGAAGCTGAAATGGCGTATCCAGTTTTGCCGTTTCCATGAGCCACGTCCCGTTTTTAAGGCAGAACTTTCCTGCGGCGGAATTCCGCGAACAGGTCGAGAAACATTCTTTCCGTATCGACCATTTCGGTAAAGCCCTTGTCGATGCGTTTTGCATCCGACATCAAGACATCCCAAGACGTATCCATGTTGAAATCGAAATACGGCCAGCCCGCGGTTTGCTCATAGCGCAGCTTCACCAGACCGTGTTTCTCCACGATGCGGTCCCACACTGGTGCTTTGTCGGGCATGACTTCGGCCGAGACGATGCGCTGCGGCATGCCGATTTCCATCCCGAACGCCGCCGCCCAATCGGGCCAGACGTTGACGTAACGGAAGCCGTCGCCGTTGGTAATATTGAAGATTTCGTTGGCGGCATTGGGCGAAGTCGCACTCCACAATGTCATGCGCGCCAGCAGGCCCGAATCCGTGACCTGATTGATCGCTTCGAAACCGCGCAGATCGCCGGGATATTTGAGCGGCATGCCGAGCTCTTTCGAGATCGCCGCATAGGTACCGAAACACATAATCAAATTCATCGGATTGCCGACGGCGAAACCGCACACTGCCTCGGGCCTGAGCACCGCCCAGCTCCAGTTCTTGCCCATTTGGAAGTCGATCAGGAAATCCTCTTGCTCGTAATAGAAATTGGGTGGCATGTGGCGCGAATCGGATTCCTTGGCCGGTGTCTTGAACGGCCCGAGCTGCCGGCCATAAGCCTTGCTGCCTTCCTGCAGCACCACGCGCTCCAGGCTTTTGGAGACCGACGACATTACCGTCACCGGATTGGCGACGAGGGCGCGGTTTTGCTCCGTCGTGGTGGCGTCGATGCCGCCGTAAAGGGCGCAGCAAAACATATGCGTGACATCGGTGAGCGGCGCGAGCTTGGCCTCGGCTTGGGCCATGTCGAGAAGGTCGCATGAGATGAACTCGGCCTTTGCCGCCATTTCCTCATCCGGCGCACGGCGGCTGACGGCGACGATATCCCAATCGTCCAGCGCCGCCATGTGTTTGATCAGATTGCGCCCGATGACGCCGAGGCCGCCGATGATCAGCGCTTTTTTCCGCGCCATATTTCCTCCGTGAAAACTTGCCGGGTTTAGCGGCCGAGGCCGAGGCCGGCGCGGAATTCTTCCGCTGCGGCTTTCGCTTCCGCCGCGGCATCGCCGGCATCAGGGAGAGCCGAGC
>PTKB01000157.1 GCA_002937555.1 Alphaproteobacteria bacterium MarineAlpha10_Bin2
TTCCTGTTTGCCGTAGGGCAGGTCGTCGTTGATGTCGCTCACGCCGGGAAAGCGCTCGAGCAGGGCGCGCGCTTCGAGCGCCGCGGCCTTGAGGTCGTCAAGCGATTGGCCGCTGATGCGCAGATCGATCTCCCGCCCCGGCGGGCCGGATTGCTCCTCGATCACGGTAAAGCTCTCGATGCCCGCCATCAGGCGGGTTTCCTCGCGCCAGGCCTTGAGCAATTCCTGAGTGCGTATTGAGCGGCTGTCCGAGGGCACGAGCTCGACCCGCACGCCGGCGATGTGATCGCCGCTGCCGAGGAAAAAGCTGTCGGAGCGCCCGACCGGTTTGCCGATTTGCGCAATGCTGACGACGATCAGGCCGCCTTTGCCGCCGGTGAGTTTTTCCTCGCTGACATAAAGCGCGCGTTCGAGCTCTTCCAGCATGGCGCGGCTGGTTTCGCGCTTGGTCCCTTCGACAAATGCGACGTTGGCGTAGGCCGTATCGGACTCTGGCGAAGGGAAGAAGACGAAACCGATCCGCCCGCCGGCCATGAGGCCGAACAACATCACCAACAAAGCGACGCCGATGCTCAGCGTGAGGTAGCGCCACGTCACTGCGGCTCGAACGAAGCGTTCAAACGGGCCGTCCCGGAACGCTTCGAAGCGCGGGTTGAACCAGCGCGCGAAGCGGTTTTCGTGGCGCGGGTCGTGACGCAGCGCGACGCGCAAATGGCCCGGTAGAATGAAAAAACATTCGATCAGGCTGGCAATCAGAATGGCGATAATGACCATCGGAATGGCAGCGATAATCTGGCCGATAATATCGGACACCATGAACAGCGGCAGAAATGCCGCGAGCGTGGTCAGCGTCGCCGCGATCACCGGCGGCAACATATGCTTGGCGCCGGTTTCGGCGGCACGGGTGGGTGAATCGCCGGCGGCACGCCGGGTCACCGAATGTTCTCCAACGACGATCGCATCGTCGACGATGATGCCGATCGCCATGATCATCGCGAACAAGGAGACCATGTTGATCGACTGGCCCATCAGCGCCATCGCCGCCAGGGTCGCCAGCATGGCGACCGGAATGCCGACGGCGACCCAGAACGCGACGCGCCCACTCAGGAAGACGAATAGCACCGCGACCACCAGCACCAGTCCGGTGCCGCCGTTCTTCAGCAACAGGTTGATGCGGTCGTTAATGGCCTCCGCGACATCGTTATATTGCTCGAGTTTCAGATTGGGCGGTAGCGTGGGGAGGATTTCGCGCACATATTCTTCGAGAATCGCCGCTTGCTCCAAGGCGTCGGATGCGGGCGCGCGTTGGACCTGCAATTCAATCGCCGCCTCGCCGTCACGGAACACCGACGGATCGTCCTGGTTGAAGCGATTCGAGATATGGGAAATTTCGCGCAGGTAAATCTTTTCCCCGTTTTCCAAGGCGCGCACTTCGATGTGCCCGAGCGCTTCGGCGGTTTTCGCCAAGCCGAGGCTGCGAATTTGCTTATCGGTGCCGCTCGGGACAATGCCGGACGGCAGATCGAGCGAGTTTTGACGAATGCTGGCGGCGATATCCTCGGCCTCAAGATCGAGCTGGCGCATGGTGCGCGGCAGCAACTCCACCCATATCTCCTCACGCCGCGCGCCGGCCAGTTCGACACGGTCGACACCTTTTGCCAACAGGCCTTCGCGGATGTCCTTGGCGAGCGATTTGAGAGAGGTTTCGGGATAGGGGCCGGAAAGCACCAGGCGGCCGATGGGTTCATAGCTGAACACCCTCTGGATAACCGGCTTTTCCGTGTCTTCAGGCAGAGTCGTGATTTGCGCGATTTCCGATTCAACGTCACCCAGCGCCGCCTGCAGATCGGTATTTTGCTGAAACTGAATGGCGACCAGGCCGACCCCTTCGGAAGAGGTCGAAGAGACGCGGTAGACATTATCTAGAAAGCGCACCTTCGGCTCGATCACACCGATGATATTGGCGTCGATGTCTTCGGCGCTGGCGCCCGGCCAATCGACGCTCACGGTGATCCAGTCGATGGTGAATTTTGGAAAGAACTGCGTGTTCAGCTGGCCGAGAGAGAACAGGCCGATGACGATGAGAAACACCATCAGCAGGTTGGCGGCGGTGCGATGGCGCAGGAATACGCCAATCAAGTCGCGCCGTGGCGATTTCATCTGGCGGCGACTTTCACTCCCGGGCCGATACCGGGGAAGCGCGTTGTGACGACGGTTTCGCCATGCGCGAGTTCGCCCTGTACCAGAACATCGTTGCCGATGCGCGCCACCAACTCGACCAGGCGTGCCTGCAAGCGCCCGTCGACGACGACATAAACTCTTTCATCATCGTGCAGCGCGCTTTCCGGCAGGCGGGCGACTTGGCGATAGAGACGATCGCGCAAGAACACTTCAACGAACGCACCGGGTCGGAGCGATGTCTGCGCATCCGTCATGTCGATACGGGCATAGACCTGGACGCCGCCGCTCGCCGCATCGATCTCCGCGCCGACGCGGGCGATCTCGGCGCCATAGCGAAACGTTTCCGCACCGACCCGCCAGACCACGCGTGCGGACCGTTTCACCAAGCCCTCGGGGGCGTTGACGAGGCGGCCAAACTCGTCGTTGCTGAGGTGAAACTTTGCTTCGAGTTGGCTGAAGTCGATCAATCGCGCCACTTGCCCGTTGACCGGCAGGCTCTTGCCGATGGCGGCGCCGGTTTCGGTCAAGTAGCCATCGAAGGGCGCCAACAAGCGCGTGTTGCGCAAATCGCGCCACGCCCGTTTGAGCCCCACTTCGGCCTGGGCGATCACCGCCTGCTGGCGCTCCGCCGTGGCGCGCATCATTTGCACATTGCTTTCATCTAGGGCGACGGTACGCGCGCGCTCGTTGCGCGCGAGACGGGCATCGTCCAGCGCTTTTTCGGATATCACACTGTCCTTGGCCAGGGCGTGGCGGCGCTGCAACTCGCGTGAGGCGATTTCGAGCTGATTCCGGTCATAGGTGAGATTGCTCGCTTCGGCGTCGAGTTGCGCTTCAATTTCGGTCAGCCGGGCTTTGGCTTCCATGACCTGAGCTTGCCATGACGCGACGGAAGCATCGAATTCGAAAGGATCGATCTGGACCAAAAGATCGCCCTCTCGAACCCAGCCGCCATCGACGAAATTTTCGCCCACGGCGACGATTTGGCCGGCGACCAGCGCGCGCATTTCGACGTCGCGCTGGGCGACGATTTCGCCATAAGCCAACAATTCGGGCTGGCGGTCGGCGATCGCCGCCTCTGCGGTCGAGATCAGCCAAACCCGTTCGGCCGGCGCTTCGGGTGCGAGCTCGGGCTTTGTCGCCTGAAGATATCCGGCGACGGCCAACGCCCCAACGAGCACAAGGAGCGGAAGGGCGATTTTCAGAATTTGCCGACGGCGCGCCAAAACATAAGCATTTCAGTTATTTCGAGGCTGCTTCTGCCCACGCTATATGGGGTATCGGAGATGTCAATGCAACGTTCTGCCGCGGTGAAAATGCTAGCGCAAAGGGCGTTCTTGAAAAGTATTGAGGGGGAAGCGACTATCGCGCTCCGCACCCTGATATTGGAATCCCCGGCATGGCTGGAAAGCAATACAACTCGGTCGAGATGATCAAGAAGCTGGTGTCCTTCGATACCACCAGCCGGGTGTCCAATTTGGAACTGATAGATTTCGTCGCGGATTACCTTTCTGCGCTCGGCGTTGAATCTCATCTGATCCATGACGAAAGCGGCGAGAAGGCAAATCTATACGCCACCATCGGCCCCCGCGACGTGCCCGGCATTGTCCTCTCGGGACATACGGATGTCGTCCCAGTGGACGGACAGGCATGGGACAGCGACCCGTTCACGGTGGTAGAACAGGACGAGAAGCTGTTTGGCCGCGGCACTTCGGATATGAAAAGCTTTATCGCTATCGCTCTCGCCATGGCACCCGATTTTGCCAGCACCAATCTCAAAACACCGGTTCATTTCGCGCTCTCGTTCGATGAAGAGGTGGGTTGTTTGGGCGCGCCGCTGATGATCCAGAAAATGGATCAATTCGCGGCCAAGCCGCGCGCCGTGATCATCGGCGAGCCGACGAAGATGTCGGTCGTCAATGCACATAAGGGCGTGTGCAGTTTCTTCACCACCGTGCACGGCCTGGAGCGTCATTCCAGCGAAACTCACCGCGGCGTCAACGCCATCGCTTACGGCGCCGAGCTGGTGGCGTTCCTGAGCACGCTAGGCGAAGAAATGCGCGATCAGCACAGCTATCCGGAAAGCGGGTTCGATCCGCCCTACACGACGGTTCATGTCGGAACCATGCACGGCGGGACGGCGCAAAATATCGTGCCGCTCAACTGCACCTTCAGTTGGGAATACCGCCTGATGCCCGGCGAGGACGCGAGCGAAATCAGAAATCGCTTTCAGGCGCATGTCGACGAGGTCGTGCTGCCGAAGATGCATGCGGTAGACACATCGACCGGCATCGACACAGAGGTGCGTGCCTTTGTTCCCGGCCTGGCGCCGGAAGACGGCTCTCCGGCGGAAGCGCTCGTGCTCGCCTTGGCGCGCAAGAACACCACCGAAGTGGTGGCCTACGGCACCGAGGCCGGGCAATTCCAGGAAGCCGGCAACCCGGCCGTGGTCTGCGGGCCGGGCAGCATCGCCCAGGCGCACAAGCCGAACGAGTTTATCGAACTCAGCGAGGTACGCGCCTGCGAGATTTTCATGCGCCGTTTGCTGGACGAGGTATGCGCCGCATAAAGCGCACGCGCCTCAGGCTTGGATAATGCGCTCGGCCGGAAGGGATATCACCGCGCAGGTGCCGACGCCCAACTCGCTTTCGAGTGTCAAATCGCCGCCGTGAAGTTGCGCCAATGAAAGCGACAGCGGCAGGCCCAATCCAGTGCCTTCGAACTTTCGGCTGAGCGCGCTGTCGACCTGTCCGAACAATGAAAAGGCTTCGGCTATATCTTCCGCGGCAATGCCGATGCCGGTGTCGCGGACGCGAATTAGGATCCCCGCCTGCGAATCGACCTCCGCTTCGACCGTGACCGTTCCCATTTCGGTGAATTTCACACCGTTCGACATCAGGTTGAGAATGATCTGCTTCAATCTCGTCATGTCGGCGCAAATCAGGGGAAAATCGTCCGGAATTTTCGTTCTGAGCGTTACACCGGTTTCCTTGGCGCGCGGCGCCAGCAAACGTAAGCAAGAATCGACCAGGGAAGCCAATCCGAGTGGCCGGTCGTCCAACTTGATCTTGCCGGCTTCCGCCTTGGAAAAATCGAGAATATCGTTGATCAGGGCGAGCAAATGAATTCCGCTCTCATGAATATCGATCGCGTAATTGTTATATTGCTCATCGCCGAGCGGCCCCAGCACCTCATCCTTGATAATTTCCGAAAATCCGATGATGGCGTTCAGCGGTGTGCGCAGCTCGTGGCTCATACTGGCGAGAAATTCGGATTTTGTGCGGTTGGCATATTCGGCCTGCTCGCGCCCATGGTGCGCAATGGCCTCGGCTTCGAGCAGCTCCGCCTCACGCTCTTTCATGCGGGTGATATCGATCCAGGTCTCGATCACGCCGCCATCTTCGGTCATGTCACTGATCACCTGCATCCAACGGCCGTCCGTCAGCTGAAATTCCGATTCATGGGTGGCCAATCGGTCATGCGACAGCCGTTCGGCGAGAAAGCCCTCGATCTGGTCTTCTGCGCGGTCGAAAACTCGCCGCCGCAGGGCGTCCTTGATGAGCGCGCGAAAATCGGCGCCCGGCACGGTCATGGCGCCATCGGAACAGAGAATCTCTTCGAAATGACTATTGCAGAGAAGAATTCTGTCTTGCGAATCACGCAGGACGAATCCTTGCGGCATGGTCTCCACGGCGTTGACCAAATGGAGCTGTGCCTGCGTCGCCCGGTCTTCCGCTTCAGATCGGTCCGTAATGTCCTTGGCGGTGCCGCGATAGCCTATGAATTTACCCGAACGGTCATCGAACATAGGCACGCCACTTAATTCAAACAGGCGCGCCGCGCCATCGGCCGCCGACACACGATAAGCGATATCGCTAAACGGAACCCTGGAATCCGGCGCCGGGTGTTCGCCCCTGTTGGCCTCTTCGAAGCCTTCAAAGTTCCCGGTATCGAATAGACTCTTTCCTAACAGCGCCTGTGCCGGAATGTCCAAAACATCGGCGACACGCGTCGATACAAAGGTGAAGCAAAACTGATCGTTGACTTCCCACACCCAGTCAGAGGTGAGGCGGGCGATGTCGTCGAATCGCGCGCGTGCCTCTCGGCCGACGCGAAGCGACACAACTTCGCGGCTCTCATCGAATATGACACCCGCCACTTCGTGAACATTGCCGTTGTTGCCGTTCGCGCCGTTCGGCAGGCGCCAGTAGCGGCCCCGCG
>PTKB01000158.1 GCA_002937555.1 Alphaproteobacteria bacterium MarineAlpha10_Bin2
CCGCCGCGCCCGAGCGGCGCGGACCGTCGCCCAGGCCGCCGACCGCGACGCGCACCGAAGCGCAGGCGCCCGAGCCGTCGACCGTAATCATCGCGCAGACGCCGATCACCGGCAGCGCGTCGGTCACCAGGCCCCATTTCTTGTAGGCGCTGCCGGTCGCCGCCGGCGCTGCCGGCAGGTTGAGCGAGACCAAAATCTCGTCATCTTCACGGGCAGTCTCGAGCGGCCCGCCGAGGAAATCCTCCGCCGCCAGCGAACGCTCGCCGCCTTTGCCGCTCAGCGCCATCTCCATGCCGAGCGCCAGCGCCACCGGCGGCATGCAGGCGGCGATATAGTTCCAGCACAGGCTGCCGCCGATGGTGCCGCGGTTGCGCACCTGGCGGTCGCCGACTCGTGCCGCGGCATCGCGCAGCGCCTGATAGGCGCCGTCCAGGCTGCTTTCTTCGGCCAAGGCCGCATAGGGCGTCATCGCGCCGATGCGCACCCCTGAGCCATCGGCCGAAACGCCGCGCAATTCCGCCACCGCCTGCAGATCGACGATGCAGCGCGGCCGCACCAGGCGCGTCTTCACCGCCTGCATCACGCTTTGCCCGCCGGCCACAAACAGCGCGTCCCCGGCCTCATAACGGCCAACCGCTTCGAGCGCTTCAGCGATCGATTGCGGGCGGACATAATCTTCAATGGCTGCCGGATACATCGTGCCTCCTGTTTATCTGGCGATATCTGCCGCTAATAAGGCCAAGTGCGTGGGTTGCGGCAAGCTCTTTCCATTTAGCCTGCGAACCTGGGCTCCGGAACGCCGCGGATGCCGAGGCCGGTGACGGCAAACAGGGCGCCGGCAAGATATTGCGGCTTGGCTTCGACGGCGAACATGTCGTGCACTGCCGGATGGCTGACCCGCGCCAT
Organism: Alphaproteobacteria bacterium MarineAlpha10_Bin2; assembly: GCA_002937555.1. Lineage (GTDB taxonomy): Bacteria > Pseudomonadota > Alphaproteobacteria > UBA828 > UBA828 > PTKB01. The sequence continues at coordinate 907 of PTKB01000158.1, forward strand.
GGAGGTGACGTAGAGCACGTCCATATTGGCGCCGCCGAAATTGACGCTGGTGACATTTTTCACCGGCATGCCGACGCGCCGTTCGACCGACCCGTCCGGCGCATAGCGCACCAACTCGCCGCCGATCACCTGGGCATTCCACAGACAGCCCTCTTCGTCAACGGTCGAGCCGTCGGCGACGCCGAGGTCGTCTTTGGTCGAAGCGAAAAACCGTTTGTTGGAGAGCGTGCCCGATTCAATGTCGTAATCGTAAGCCCAGAATTCCTCCTGGAAGGTGTCGGCAAAATAAAATGTCTTGTCGTCCGGGCTCCAGCATGGGCCGTTCGAGCAAATAATGCCGTCATCCACTTTGGTGGTGGAGAGGTCGGGATCGAGGCGCCACAAGCCGCAAATCTTCAGTTCTTCCTTGTCGTCCATGCCGCCGGCGAAAAACCGTCCGCGGCGGTCGCATTTGCCGTCGTTCAGGCGCGTGCGCGGCTGGTCGGCCTCGATTTCGGTGATGAGTTCGTATTTGCCGCTGTCGAAATCGAAGAAATAGAAGCCGTCGGCCAGGGCCATGACGGCGTTGCCGTCTTTGCGCAACGCCATGGCGCCGACATCCTTGTCGACGCGCCAATTTTCGACTTTGCCGGTCTTCGGGTCCATGCGCCAGACGGCGGGTTTGTCGACGCGCCGTCCGGTGCCGTCGACCCAGTAGAGGCGGCCTTCCTCGACGTCCCACACCGGGCCTTCGCCGAGATGGTTTTCGCATTCCAACAGGCATTCGATCTTAACGCTCATGTATCCCCCTATTTATTTTGCCTGGTTTCTATCATGGACGCGGCGATGGGCGAACCCCCGGCGGAACCCATTGTTTCGGCACCCGGGTGCGAGTATGAAAGAGCGAAGCAAAGCCAAGAATTTATAGAGCCGAAGGAGAGCCGCAATGGCCGCCAGCCAAAAGGTCATCATCAGTTGTGCCGTCACCGGGTCGGTGCACACGCCCAGCATGTCGCCTTACTTGCCGCTGACCCCGGACGAGATCGCCACCGACGCTGTCGCAGCGGCTGAGGCGGGCGCCGCCATCCTGCATTTGCACGCGCGCAATCCCGAGGACGGCAGCCCGACGCCGGATCCGGACGTGTACATGCAGTTTCTGCCGCGTATCAAGCAGCAGAGTGACGCGGTGGTGAACATCACCACCGGCGGCGGCCTCGGCATGACGCTGGACGAGCGTCTGGCCGGCCCGCTCCGCGCCAGCCCGGAAATGTGTTCGATGAATATGGGCTCGATGAATTTCGGCCTGTTTCCCATTCTGGATAAGATGAAAGAGTTCAAATACGAATGGGAACGCAAGCATCTCGAAATGACGCGGGATTTCATATTTAGAAACACATTCAAAGATATAGAGCAGCTATTTAAAAGACTAGGAGAAGATCACGGCACGCGCTTCGAGTTCGAATGCTACGATGTCGGCCACCTCTATAACCTGGCTCATTTCGTCGACCGCGGCATAGTCAAGCCGCCGTTCTTCGTGCAGACGATTTTCGGTATCCTCGGCGGCATCGGCGCCGAGCACAAAAACCTGCTGCATATGCGCGAGATCGCCAACGGTCTGTTCGGCGACGATTACCAATGGTCGATCCTGGCCGCCGGGAAGCATCAATTGTCGTTCTGCACCATGGGCGCGATCATGGGCGGCAATGTGCGCGTTGGGCTGGAAGACAGCCTCTATGCCGGCAAGGGCAAGCTGGCGAAATCGAACGCCGAGCAAGTCACGATCATCCGCTCGATCGTCGAAAACCTGTCGATGGAAATCGCCACTCCTACTGAAGCGCGCGAGATGCTGGCGCTGAAGGGCGGCGACATGGTGAAGTTCTAAGCGCTGTTCGCGCTTCTCCATGAAAGTTCTGCTGCTCCAGCACCATCTGAGCTCGGGCCCGGCCTATCTCTATGAACCGGCGGCGCGGCATGACGCCGTGTTCGACGCCCGCATGCCACATCTAGAAACCGATCATATGTTGCCGGACGATGATTCCGGCTTCGACGCCTACATGTTGATGGGCGGCATCATGAATGCCGGCGATGTGGCGGAATTTCCCTGGCTCGATCAGGCGGCGGAGTTGGTGCGCCTATTCACGGCGGCGGAAAAGCCGGTGCTCGGCATTTGCTTGGGCTCGCAAATTATTGCCCGCGCCTTTGGCGCCAGGACTTATGACTTGGAGGCCTCCGAGATCGGCTATATCGAGGCAAAGGTTACAGCCGGCGGCCGTGACGACAGACTGCTTGGCCAGGAATTCATCGATCCACTCTTTTTGGCCGAATTTCATAGCCAAACCTTCGACATTCCGGAAGGCGGGACCAAGTTGATTGAAGGCCTACCGAGCTGCCCCAATCAGGCATTTCGCATCGCCGCCGCAACTTATGCCTTTCAGCCGCATTTCGAAGTCACACCGGCGTCGATGACCCAGTGGGTGGAAAGCTCAGACAAGTTGGTCGCCCAGTTCGTGCCCGATCTGCCGACGCAGTTGCCCAATCTGTTGAACCTGCATCATTACGGCGCGCATGACTTTTGCTGGAAAGTCGGCGCCGCCTGGTTCGACTTGGTCGCCGAGCGTATGCGGCGCAGCTAAAGACGGCCAAGCCGGCTTGCTGTAAGATAGCCGGGCAGGGAATATTTCACAGGGAGTAGAGGAATGATCGTTCAATCCGCACCCGAAGACGACACATCAGGCAAGCGCTTCGTCATGAAATTGGCCGAGCATCTCGAGCTGGTCGGACAGTTCGCCGAAAACTACGGCAACGACACATTCGCAGCGCCGGAACCGCGCGAGGAATTCCTTTATGTTTGCCGCTGGCACGACAAAGGCTGGCAGGATCTTGACGAAAATCCACCGCTTAACACGGAAACCGGCCTGCCGTACAATCTCGTCGAAACGCCGTTGCCGGTCATATTTTTAACCAGCGCGCGCTCGCCCGAGCATAACGAAGCGTACCATCCCTATTGCGGGCTGATCGACAGCATGCACATTTGGGGCCTCTATAACGGGCGCTACGGCATGTCGGACAAAGTGCTCATCGACATGATCCCGGACGAGCACCGGATGCTGGCCGACGGCATGCTGAACAATGAGTTTCAGCGCCAGACGCGGCTGAAGGCGACGCTTGGCGCCGATCCCAGCACCGCGGCCTGGGTCAAGGAAGAGGCGCTCTTCGCCAATTACAAGATCCTGCAATTCTTCGACACGTTTGCGCTTTACTTCAACTGCACCCATGCCGCCGCGCGCGGCGAAGCGAGCTTCGAAAACGTGCCGCTCGATAGCGCGACGGACACCACTGTTACCGTCCGTGCGGTGGGTGACGACACCTACAGCCTCGATCCATATCCGTTCCGCGAAAGCGGTATCGAAGTTTCCTATGCCGGGCGCTACCTGGCGCCGATGGATGCTAGCGCCGATCCGGATATGGCGGCGGTAATGCGCGACACGCCGATCGAACGCCAAAGCGCGACGTTGATCGCGGCCTAAGCCAATGAAGGCGGTTGTCATCCATCAACACGGCGGCCCGGAAGAGCTCGTCTATGAGGATATCGAAGCGCCCGAAATCGGGCCGAACGATGTTCTGATCAACCTCAAGGCGGTTGGGCTCAACCATTTCGACCTCGATGTGTGCGGCGGCATTTCCGGATATTTGAGCTTGGACATGCCGCACATTCTCGGCTGCGAAGGCGCCGGGGAGATCGCCGAAGTGGGGAGCGCGGTGGAGGCGTACCGCGTTGGCGATAGGGTGATGCCGTTTCTCACCACCTCGTCGGGGCAGTGTCGCCACCGCATCTGTAACTGCGCGCTGGGCATGGACAATATCTGTCTCGATTTTGACAAGCTCGGCGTCACCCGCTGGGGCACCTATGCCGAGTATGTGAAGGTCAGCCAGCATAATGTGATCCGCATGCCGGATGACTTGCCGTTTCTCGATGCCGCCGCCACGCAAGTGGCCTACGCCACGGCGTGGGAACTGGTGGTCAACAAGGCGCATGTGCGCCAGGGCGAGGACGTGCTGATCAACGCCGCCGGCAGCGGCGTCGGCTCGGCGGCGATTCAAGTGGCGCGGCTCGCCGGTGCCCGCATCATCGCCACCGCCGGCTCGGACGAAAAACTCGAGCGCGCGCGACAATTGGGCGCCGACGAGGTCATCAATTACAACAAGACCGAAGACATCGCGGCGGCGGTGATGGAAATGACCGGCGGGCGCGGCGTCGATGTTTGTATCGAAATGGTCGGTGGCAAGATTTTGCAGCAAAGCCTGACCGCGCTCTGTCTCAATGGCCGCCTCTCGACATGCGGCGCTCATGCCGGCGAGAAGGTCGAATTGGACATGATCGAATTCTTCCGCAAGCAAATCACCATGACGAGCTGCCACTTCGCGCCAAAATCGACCAACACCGAAGTCCTCAGCCTGGTCGGCCAGGGCAAGCTCCGGCCGGTGATCGCCAAGACCTTCCCGCTTGCCGACATGCACGCAGCGCACAAGCTACTGGCCAGCCGCGATTTCTTCGGCAAGGTCGTGCTCGAAGTCTGACGAACCATCCATGGCAAAAATAGCACTTCGCGGCGTCTCTAAAACCGCGTCACGGCGCTATCTCCTCGACAATGTCGACATGACCATGCGCCATGGCGAACTCACGGTTCTGTTCGGCGATGCCGATTGCGGCAAGGTGACGGCACTGAAAGTCATCGCCGGCATTGACAGGGTGTCGAGCGGCGACGTGTTCGTCGGCGACACGGCGGTGACCGGCCTCAAGGGCGGCCGGCGCGATGTCGCCATGGTGTTCGAGAAACAGGGCCTGCTGCCGCACAAAAATGTGTTCGACAATATCGCCTTTCCGCTGCGCATGGCGAAGATGGACAAGGCGGAGACACGCGAGCGGGTGCACGCTGCCGCCGAGCGCTTCGGCCTCCAGGAGGTGCTCGACAAGAAGCCCAAGAAAGTGAGCGAGGAGCAGCGCCATTTGATCGGCATCGCGCGCGCCGTGGCGCGCCATCCGGCGGCCTATTTATTCCAGGCGGTACGGCCCAAGGACGGCGACGGGTCCATCCGCAAAAGGGTGATGGCGGAAATGCTGCGCCTGGTGCGCGAGGATGGCGCCACCGTTATCTACGCCACGGACGACAGCGCCGAGGCACTGCGCATCGCCGACAGGATTATTGTCATGGCGTTCGGCGCCGTCGCGCAATCGGCCTCGCCCAAGCAGATTTACCGCCGCCCCGCCGATCGCGATATCGCCGAGTTGTTCGGCGCGCCGCCGATCAATCTGTTGCCGGGCAAGATCACCGACCATACGGACGGTCTGGCGCAAGTGCGTCTCTCAGGCGGAAGCGAGCTAACCGTGTCCGCCTATGCGAAATCGTCGCTCGCCGGCGCCGAGGGTCTGCTGGATGAGGGCCTCGGAGGAAACCGGATTATCCTCCTGCCAGCGGTGGACGCTCATATGGGTGCCGACCTCGTCATCATTGCG
>PTKB01000159.1 GCA_002937555.1 Alphaproteobacteria bacterium MarineAlpha10_Bin2
CACCCTCGCTTGCGGCATCCTCGGCCTCAAGGAAAAGCGCAAATTGGGGCGCCAGAGCGATGGCCCGAGCGAAGAAGATTCCAGCCTGCCGCCGTTCCCAAAGTCGCTCGATGAAGCGCTCAACCTGCTCAATGCCGACAAGGCATTATGCGCCTTGTTGGGGGAGGAATTCGTCGATGTCTTTACCACTGTGAAACGCTACGAGCTTTCGCGCTTCAACGACCATGTCAGTCAGTGGGAAAGCGACGAGTATCTCGAGCTTTACTAAAGTTCCGTATTAATTTCCAATTCACCGCGAGATAGCCGCGGTCGCGGACTGCGATCGCCGGGGCGAGATGGCCATGCGCGGCCGGCAGGGCATGGAACGGCAGGCCCGGGTAGGCGTGGTGTTCGGAGTGGTACGGCATGTTCCAGGCGAACCAGCGCACCAAGGCGTTGCTCCGCGTGGTGCGGGAGTTTTTCAGCATGTCGGCGAGCGGCGGGCAGCCGCCATGTTCAGCCAACAGAAAGAGACGCAGCGCCGGCTGGCCCAAGAGCGCCGGGGCCAACCAATACCAGGCGATGGCCCAGCTTCCCATTGCCGCCGAAGCGGCGATGATGGCGGCATAGAGTAGCAGATAGAGCTGCGCTTCGCGTGCAACCGCCTGACGTTTACGTGGTGCGATGAACGGGTCTTCGACCTGTCCTAAGGCATGGCGGATGGTGGTGGCGATGCGCTCGCGCCAATAGGGCAGGCCGGAAATGAGCCAAAGATAGGCGCCGATGTTTGACGGTTTGGCCGCGGCAAGCTCCGGGTCGCGCGCAGCGTCCTGGGTATGGCGGTGATGGGCGAAGTGGAATTCGCGAAAAAAGCCCGGCGGCAGCAGCAGCACCGCGCCGGTCAACATCGCCACGCCATCGTTCAGCCAGCGCGCGCGGAAAGCGGTGCGGTGGATCGCCTCATGCAGCGGCGCGAACAGAAAGATCAGCAGCGCGCCATACACGACAAGAGCCGGCACCAGCCAGGGGCTGAACGGAATGACGGAGATCAACAGCGCAAGCCCGCCGAGCACGGCAAAATGGCTGACGAGACGCGCAAGGCCCTTGATATCGGAGCGCCGGCTCAGCGCGCGGAGCGTTTCGCGATCCAGCTTTTCGGCGAATACTTCATCCATGGCTGGGCGACCGCCTGTCACGCGGCCGCTTGCTAGGCGGCGGCCTCGCTGCCGAGTGCTGCGCGCAGTTTCGGCATGACGTCGCCGGCCATCAGTTCCATCGAGGCCATCAGCTTCGGCTTGTGCGCCGCACCCTGCAGATCGGCGGCGGTCATCAGGATGGTGCCGAACGGGCCGATCTCTTCCCTGAGCGCCAGGATTTGCTCGGCGACGCTGTCCGGGCTGCCGGCGATGATGAAATTCTCGCAGGCATATTCCGCCGTCACCGCGTCGTCCGGCATGTCGGGCGACGCCTTCATGATGGCGTGGAATTGAGCGCGTTTGATGAGTTCCACAAGATAGCCGTAGTAATGCGCGAACGGGCCGTCCGGGCTCACCGCGTAGTCCTTGGCCGCGCCGTCGTCGGGGGCGACGAAAATGGTGCGCGCGACGCGCCAATCGGCGGGCTCGGGGATGCGCCCGACTTCCTTGCACGAGGCGCTGAAGCCGTCCCAATGGGTCTTGATCGTGGCGGCCGGGACGAAATTGGCCGAGATCACGCCCCAGCCCTTGATCGCGGCGGTATGCACGCTGCCGGAATTGGGGCTCATGGCCGACGCCACCAGCGGCGGATGTGGCTGCTGGTAGGGTTTGACCAGCTCGCCAACGCCGAGATCGGGATAGAAATGTTCGTCCAGGCGGATATTCCAATATTTGCCGGAGATGTCGTAGGGCGGGTGCGTCGACCACAGCTTCAGCACCGTGTCGATGCATTCGCTGGCCATCTCGCGCCGCACCTGGAGATCGGTGACGCCGAACATCTCGAAATCGCTCACCAACCCGCCGGGAGAGACGCCCATCACCAGCCGGCCATCGCTCAGATGGTCGAGGAGCGCGGCGTGGGCGGCGACTTGCGCCGGGTGGCGCTGCGGCAAATTCACCACGCCGGTGCAGAGTTTGATGTTTTCGGTGCGGGCGATCAGGTTGGCGAGAAACATGAACGGGCAGGACACCGGCTCGGAGAGGGTGGTGTAATGCTCGCCGATCCAGAACTCGTCGAAGCCGAGCCGGTCGCATTCGACGGCGATCTCGACATCCTCTTTGAGCACCGTATGGGTGTCGCGCCGGTGATCGTTGACAGGCATCATGAACATGCCGAATTTCATCGAAACTCCCCTTGCCATGCACCGCTATGGCACCATAGCGGAAGCGGCGAGGCAAGCGCCAGCATGGCCAGCGGACGCCGCAGAAGATAAGCTTTTCCCCAGCCAGCACGATCCACCGGCTTCCTGCCGAGGCCAATCGGGAGCACGCCATCAGCGCCACCTCTTCGCCCGCGACGCGAACCACGCGCCTCGCCCTTCTCGCCCTCGCGGTGGGCATTAGCAGTATCGGGTTCGCGCCCATCTTCATGCGCCTCTCCGAGCTTGGCCCAAATGCCACGGCGCTCTACCGCGTCGCTTTCGCGCTGCCGTTTCTCCTGCTGTGGCTCACCCTCGAACGCCGCCCCGCCGCTTCGAACGGCGCCGCGCGGCGGCGCAAGATAAGCCGCAGCGATTGGCTGGTGCTGGCGCTCTCGGGCGTCTTTTGGTCGGGTGATTTGGTATTCTGGCATTGGTCGATTTCGCTCACCAATGTCGCCAATTCCACCTTTTTTGCCTGCTCGTCGCCGATATTCGTCATTCTCGGCGCCTGGCTGTTGTTCGGCGAGCGCATCTCACGCGGGTTTCTCGCCGGCTTCGCCCTGACGCTGGCCGGCGGCGCCTGCTTGTTGGGTTCCTCACTTGCTTTTGGCGGCGGCGATTTCCTGGGCGACATTTTCGGCATTGTCACCGCATTTTTCTTCGGCTCCTACATACTCACCATCAAGCATCTCCGCGCCGGCCTGCCGACCGGCGCGATCATGTTCTGGAGCGGGCTCTTCAGCCTGCCCGGTCTGTTGCTGGCGGCGCTCCTGACGGGCGAGGGCTTCGTTTCCGAGAGCCTGTTCGGCTGGTCGATGATCATCAGTCTTGCGCTGCTCGCCCATACGGTGGGTCAGGGCCTCGCGGCCTATGCGTTGGCGCATCTACCGGCGTCGTTCGCCTCCGTCGCCTTCCTGGGCGAGCCAGTTGTCGCCGCCATTCTCGGCTGGATCATCCTCGCCGAGGCGCTTGGACCGCTTCAAGGCGCGGGCTGCATCATCATCCTCGCCGGCGTTTGGCTGGCTCAGCGCTACGGCATGCGGAGGCAATCCGGCGCTTGATCGAGGTCAAGGCGCGCCAATATTAATTTACCTCACGGTGACATTATTAAGATGGTCGAGGTCAACAAACGGACCGGCGCCTGGAGCGTTTAGCCACTTGCCTCAGACAGTTTCGATCGGGCCGCCGGCTTCGATCCAGGCGGCGATGCCACCGACGAGATGGCTCACATTTTCGAGCCCGCCCTCCTGCGACGCCTGCACCGCCATGGCGGAGCGCTCGCCATAGGCGCAGTAATAGACAAGCGGCTTGGCGCTGGCGCCGGCCATGCCGCGCAACAGGCCGCCGGCGCCGATAAGGATTTCGAGGCGGCCATAGGGCGCGTGGACCGAGGCCGGGATTTGGCCGTAGCTGCCGCGTTCGCTGTCCTCGCGCAAATCCACCAACACCACGTCGCTCTGCTCCTGAAGCGCCATTAACTGGCCGACGGTGAGCGCCCAGTCGGGATGCTCGGCATCGCTCTGGCCGAGGCCCATGGTGATGTTGGCCGGCACCGCGACATCCATCATCTTGGGATCGGTCAGATTGAGATTGTCCATGATGGCGGCATATTCGTCGGCGTTCGCGACCTGGAGGCGTGGATTGAAGGCTTTCTCCTCACCGATGGTGCTGACGGTATCGCCTTTGTAATCATGCCCGGGATAGACCAGCGTCTCATCGGGCAGGGTCAGGAGCTTGGTGAAAATAGAATCATAGGCGGCGCGGGAATCGCCGCTCTGAAAATCGGTGCGCCCGCTGCCGCGGATCAGCAGCGTATCGCCGGTAAACACCCGGTCGTCCATCCGGTAGCAATATGAATCGATGGTGTGGCCCGGCGTGTAGAGGGTTTCCAACTGAATGCCCTCGATGGTCACCATGTCGCCGTCTTGGACCCGCATCGAGACCACGTCGATCGGCGCTTCGGCGCCCATGACGGTCACGCATTTGGTGCGGTCGCGCAACTCACCCATGGCGGTGATATGATCGGCATGGACATGGGTGTCGAGCACCTTCGCCAGCTTGAGATCGAGCTCTTCCAAAAGCTGCATGTAGCGGTCGGTGCGGTCGAGGACGGCATCGATCAGAAGCGCCTCGCCGCCTTTGCGGCTCGCCAGGAGATAGGTGTAGGTGCCGGTTTCCTGGTGAAAAAGCTGGCGGAATATCATGCCTCGGCCGTCCTCCCTATTGCGTCTCGTTTCTCAGATAGAGCGCCCAAAAGCGCGGGCAACACCCCATTTTCATGGATGCGGCAATAATCCACAATAAATTTATGAATTAGCCCCTTGCGCCTGCCAATAGGTGAGAAACTTGCGCAGCCAGGCGTGCATGGATTGTTGATGGCTGACATGGTGGCGCGCCTGCTCGGCGGCGCTCTGCGCGCCGTTGCGGGCCAAATCTTCGGGCGGCGGTTTGCGGTTGAGCCAGGCGTCGAGCACGGCATCGTTCACTTCGGGGTGGAATTGCAGGGCAAAGTTGGCGGCACCGTAACGGAACGCCTGATTGGGGAAACTCTCGCGCGTTGCCAAATGCACCGCGCCGGCGGGCAATTCGAAGCCTTCGCCGTGGCGGTGGCAAACCTGGAGCGTTGCGTCCATTTGCAGTTCGCCGGAACCGCCGACGGGCGTCACCGGGTAATAGCCGAACTCATAGAGACCTTGCGCGTGCGGCGCGACGCCGGCGCCGAGGCTGCGGGCGAGAATCTGCGCGCCGAGACAAACGCCGAGGAGCGGCTTGCCGGCGGCCATGACGCGCGGCATCCAATCGAGCTCGGCGCGGATGTAATCGATATGTTCGTCATTGGCGCTGGCCGGCCCGCCGAACGACACGAAGCCGGCATAATCGCCGATATTCTCGGGCAGCTCGTCGCCTTTGTTGAGGCGTCGCACCTCTACCGGATGGCCGAGCGCCGCCGCGATCACGGCGATCTCGCCGGCGTCCCGCGCCGTCACATGGGTCAGCATCAACACCGGTTGTTTGGTCATGCCGGCGCCACCGGGCAGTCAATGGCTGTGTCAGGCGCGCCCGGCGATGGCGGAGATTTCCACCAGCAGGCCGGCGCCGGCGAGATCGGCGCGGACCGTCGCGCGGGCCGGAAACGGCTCCTGGAAGCGCGCCGAATAAACCTCGTTCATGCCGGCATAATCGTCGAGTGTTTGCAGATAGACGGTGGTCGACACCACGTCATCAAGGCCCATGCCGGCCTCGGCGAGAATCTCGACGATCTTGTCGATCACCACTTCGGTCTGCGCTTTGACGTCGGCGCCGCCGATCACCGAGCCGTCATTGGCGGTGGCGATCTGGCCCGAGAGGAAGGCGAAATTCCCGAGTTGCGTTCCGAGGCTATAGGGTCCGGCGGGAATCCAGCTCTTCGGCACCAATTTTGTTTTTGCCATTTTCTTGTTCTCCTGTTGCGCGCGGGTTATTTGGCGACCGAGGTATCGGCCATGGCTTCGAGCACGGTCACCACCGCGCTCGAATCGATATGGCCGTTGCCTTGCGATTTGACCGCGCGCAGTGTCTCGCGCGCGACGCTGACGGTGGGCAACGAGACGCCGTGTTTCTCGGCCAGGCGGATGGCGCCAGTGAGGTCCTTGTCCATATTGTTGGTGGAAAAATGCGGCGGGAAGAAATTCCGCGCGATCATGCGCGGCCCGCGCGTCGCCATGGCGCCGGTTTGCGGGCCGGTGCCGGGCAGCGAGGTGATGTCGATGACGGTCTGCGGATCGATGCCGATTTTGGCCGCCAATACGAGAGCTTCAGCAGATGCCTGAATGGCCACGCCCATGACCAGATTGGCGATCAGCTTGAGGGTCGTGCCGTTGCCGCTGGCGCCGGTGTAAAGCACCATCTTGCCAAGCTCGTTCAGCACCGGCTCAGCCACTTTAAAGGCTTCCTCCGGGCCGCCGACCATGATGCCGAGCGCACCGTTCTCAGCCACTTTCGGCCCGCCCGAGACCGGTGCGTC
>PTKB01000016.1 GCA_002937555.1 Alphaproteobacteria bacterium MarineAlpha10_Bin2
ATCGTCACCGGCGCCGCGCGCGGGATCGGCAAGGTGCTTGCCGCCGGTATCATCGGCAAACGGAATGCCAGCTTGTTTGGTGCAGACCGCGGCGGCACCTATGTGCCGCCGCACATGGAAGATGGCAAAGTGGTGCCGGCCAAAGTTGAATAGGAGCACCCAGGCGTGAAGCCCGCCCGCCGGATCGAACCGACTGAATGGATGCGCGCGGACGCAACGCGCGCGGTGGTCGATGCACTCACCGCCGACGGCCAGGAGATTCGTTTCGTCGGCGGCTCTGTGCGCGATGCTTTGCTCGGCGGCGGCAATACCACGGCGCACCGCGATATCGACATCGCCACCCCGCACACGCCGCACCAGGTCATCGCCCTCCTCGACAATGCCGGGATCAAGAACATCCCGACCGGCCTTGCGCACGGCACAGTGACGGCGGTTGTCGATGGGCGGCATTTTGAGATCACCACGCTCCGCATCGATGTCGAAACCCATGGCCGCCATGCCGATGTCGCCTTTACCGACGATTGGCAGGAAGACGCGGCGCGGCGCGATTTCACCATGAACGCGCTGAGCTGTACGCCGGAGGGCGACCTCTACGATCCATGGGACGGCATCCGGGACCTCGAAGCCGGGCGTGTGCGCTTCGTCGGCGATGCCGAGCGGCGCATCGAAGAGGATCATCTGCGTCTCTTACGCTTCTTCCGCTTTCATGCCTGGTACGGCAAAGGCGCGCCGGACAAGGACGGCTTGGCGGCTTGCGCAGCCTGGGCACCATCGCTCGCCAAGCTCTCCGGCGAGCGCATCCAGCGCGAGATGCTGAAGCTGTTAGCGGCGCCCGACCCGGCGGCGGTGATCGACATCATGGCGGCGAATGGCGTGTTGGCGGAACTGGTGCCGGGCGTGAGCGATACGGCGACCCTGCGCGGTTTGCAGTCGATCGAAACGACGGCCGATCCCGTGCGCCGCCTCGCCGCGCTGATGCGTTCCTCCGGCAACGCGGCGGCGGCGGCTAAGGTGGCGGAACAGTGGCGGCTTTCCAACCGCGATCATGAACGCTTGGCAGCACTGCTCTCACCGCCGGCAAATATAAGCGACGATCTGGAATGGCGCGGGCTTCGCCGCGAGCTGTATGCCCATGGCGGCGAGCGGGTGATCGATTGGCTGATGTTGGCCTGGGCCGAGCGGGCGGGTGATGGGGAAACATTGCGCCCGATGATCGAGCAAGCGAGGCAGTGGCGGCCCGTTACCTTGCCGGTGAAAGGCACCGATGCGTTGGCGCTCGGCATCCCGTCCGGGCCCGAAGTCGGCGAAATGTTGGAGGCGGTCGAACATTGGTGGATCGCCGAGGATTTCGCCCCGACGCGCGACGAATGCCTCGATAAACTGCGCGTGGTCGCCGCTTCCCGCGGAAGTTAATTGATGCGCTTGGTGAGGCGGCCCTCGACCCGGCGCGCGGTCTCACCGTTCTTAATGCTGATGAATTCCAAAGCCATGCCCATGTCTGAAAGGGTGCGGTGATAGGTCTGCATGACGTAGCCGCCGCCATCGAGCACGACGAGGGAATGAACGGTGAGGGTGTAGCCGTCGACATAGGCCCAGGCGAGGGGCTGGCCCGCCAGGGCGTCGCCGGAAGTGGTGGCGCGGTAGACGCCCGGCAAATCGCTCGGCACGAACGTCAGGCTGTTCGATTTCCGCCTGACGTCGGGATTGTCGGGATCGCCGCCCTGGCGCAGCACCGTGGTCCAGGAGATCGATATGCCGCTGCCTTCGGGGCGGATGGTGACGTCGAAATCGCGCAGAGTGAGACCGAAATAATCGCTGGCGTCGGTGCGCGCGATGCCGGAGCCCTGAAAATTGCCGTAAAACGCCTCGATCGACAGTTGCTCGGCCGCCTTTGCGCCCGGCACAGCGCCCCACAGCAGGACAATCGCCAAAACAAGGGTGGCGCTGGTTAAGGCCTTTCGCATCTCATCATCCCCACTCGAATCCGGTACATATTTTCCGCGAGTCTAACCGAATCGTGCGCCTACGGCCACTTCGCCAGCGGCGGCAGCGACATCAAAATGGCATCGACATTGCCGCCGGTCTTGAGGCCGAATTGGGTGCCGCGGTCGTAGAGCAGATTGAATTCAACATAGCGCCCGCGTTTGACGAGCTGCTGCTCGCGCTGCGCGTCGCTCCACGGCTCTTGCATGTGATGGCGCACCAGTTCGGGATAGATGGCGAGAAAGGCGCGCCCGATATCCCGGGTGAAGTCGAAATCCGCAGGCCAATCGCCAGTGTTGAGATAATCGAAAAATATACCGCCCGTGCCGCGCGGCTCATCGCGGTGCGGCAAGTAAAAATACTCGTCGCACCATTGTTTGAAGCGCTGGTAATAGTCCGGGTCATGCTCGTCGCAGGCCTCTTTCAGGGCGGCGTGAAACAGCGCGGTGTCGAGATCGTTGGCGATCATCGGCGTGAGGTCGGTGCCGCCGCCGAACCAGCGCGAAGCGGTAACGATGTGGCGCGTGTTCATATGCACCGCCGGCACCCGCGGCGAGCAGAGATGGGCGACCAGGGAAATGCCGCTTGCCCAAAAGCGCGGGTCTTCCGCCGCACCCGGCACATTGGCGGCGAAATCGGCGGAAAAGGTACCGTGCACGGTCGAGACGTTGACGCCGACTTTCTCGAACACCCGGCCATGCATGATCGACATCACGCCGCCGCCGCCGTCGGCGCGCTGCCAGGGCTTACGGTCGAAGCGGCCGGGCGCCGCGGATGAGCCCTCGAGCGCATCTTCAAGGCCCTCGAATGACGCACAGATTTGATCGCGCAAATCCTCGAACCAGTCGACCGCTTGTTGCATTTCCGCTTCGCTCGAGGCGCCGGGCGGCAAGTCGGGCGGCTTCCTATCGCTCATCTCGGTCTCCGGGCAAGAGGTCGGTTTGGCGCAACGCTTCTCCCAATACCATGGCGCAGGCGCTGGCGACATTAAGAGATCGCATACCCTCAGCCAACGGCACGCGCAGCACCGCGTCTGCGGCCGCCGCCACCTCGGGCGGCACGCCAGCGCTTTCACGCCCCAACAGCAGCGTATCGCCGGGCTGGAATGTAAATTCGTCGTAGCGTGCCCGGCCTTTGGTCGAAAGCAGGACCAGCCTCTCCGAAGAGCGTTCCGGGGCCGCCTGAAATGCCGCCCAGGAGGCGTGGCGGCGCATCTCGACATGATCGATATAGTCGAGGGCGACACGGCGGATACGGCGCATATCGAAGGGAAAACCGCACGGCTCGATGATCTCGACGGCGACGCCGAGGCAGGCGCCGAGGCGCAGTACGGCGCCCACATTTGCGGCGATATCGGGTTGATATAGCGCGATTTTCACCACTCGAATCGCCCCTCTCCGGCGGGCGGTAGAGCGGCGTGCGGCTTTCTCCCGCACGGCCCTTCCGGTGGTATGTCCATAGGTTCTTGCCCTTCGCTTCGGCCCGTGTTACCCCTCCGACCGGCTGCGACTTCAGGTCGCATAGCGCGCACGGAATAACCGAGCTATATGGTGCTTTGCCGGCTCGTTTAGCCGCAGGGAATGAAGGGTTGGATAATGGCAAACACCGCGTCTGAAAGCGACCAGGCGGCGCCTGAGGGCGAGGAAACCCGGCGCGATTTTCTGATATTGGCGGCCGGCGCGATGGGCACGATTGGCGCCATCGGCGTGGTGTGGCCGCTGATCGAGACGATGAACCCGTCGGCCGATGTGTTGGCGCTGTCTTCGACGGAAGTCGATATTTCGGCGATCGAAGTCGGCCAATCGATTACCGTGAAATGGCGCGGCAGGCCGGTGTTCATCCGCCACCGCACGCAAGAGGAAATCGATGCCGCGCGCGCCGTACCGCTGGAGGACCTGAGCGACGCCGAGAGCGACGAAGCGCGGGTGCAAAAATCGGAGTGGCTGATTCTGGTCGGTGTGTGCACCCATCTCGGCTGCATTCCGCTCGGCAACAAGCTCGGCGATCCACGCGGCGATTTCGGCGGTTGGTTCTGCCCCTGCCACGGCTCGCATTACGATACTTCGGGGCGGATTCGCCAGGGACCGGCGCCCGACAATCTCGCGGTTCCCGAATATGAATTTCTCGACGACACCCTCGTCCGGATCGGCTGAAGCGGAGCGCGGCAATTATGACGACACCCCTTCACCGCTATAGAATTGTCCAGTGGATCGACTACCGCCTGCCGATCTTCAGTTGGTCGAACGAACATCTGGTCGTCTATCCGGCGCCGAGGAACCTGAATTACTGGTGGAATTTCGGCTCTCTCGCCGGGATCATGCTGGTGATACAGATCGTCACCGGCGTCGTTCTCGCCATGCATTTCACGCCGCATGTCGATTACGCGTTCAGCTCGACCGAGCACATCATGCGCGACGTGGAATGGGGTTGGCTGATGCGCTATCTCCATGCCAACGGCGCCTCGATGTTCTTCGTCGTGGTCTATATCCATATATTCCGGGGCTTCTATTACGGCTCCTACAAATCGCCACGCGAAATATTGTGGTGGATGGGCGTCCTCATCCTGTTCCTGATGATGGGCGCATCGTTCACGGGCTATGTCCTGCCGTGGGGCCAGATGAGCTTCTGGGCAGCCACAGTGATCACCAATCTGGTGTCCGCCATCCCGTGGATCGGCGAGACGCTGGTGACTTGGCTGTGGGGCGGCTTCTCGGTCGACAACCCGACTCTCAACCGCTTCTATTCGCTGCATTACCTGCTGCCGTTCCTGCTGGTCGGCGTGGTGTTCGTGCATCTCTGGGCGCTGCATCACCGCAAATCGAACAACCCGCTCGGCATCGATATCAAGAGCCCCAAGGACACCATTCCCTTCAGCCCGTATTACACGGTGAAGGACATGGTCGGCCTCGGCGTGATGCTGTTCGTGCTCGGCATCTTCGTTTTCTATTTGCCTAACTTCCTCGGCGAATCGATCAACTATATCAAGGCCGATCCCTTAGTGACGCCGCCCCATATCGTGCCGGAATGGTACTTCCTGCCCTATTACGCGATTTTGCGCGCGGTGCCTGACAAGCTCGGCGGGGTGATCGCCATGGTGGCCTCGATCGCCATCCTGTTCGTGCTGCCTTGGCTCGACACCTGCAAAGTGCGGAGCGCACGCTTCCGACCGATATACAAGCAGTTCTTCTGGATTTTCCTGGCCGACTGCGTCGTCTTGGGCTGGGTCGGCGCCAATCCACCGGAAGGTTCGTTCATCCTCATCGGGCGCATCTGCACGGTTTACTATTTCGCCCATTTCCTCATCATCCTGCCGCTCCTCGGCAAATTCGAGCGCACCAAACCGCTGCCGGAAAGCATCCATCAGGCGGTATTGGCCAAGAAAGGCGGCGCGACATCGGAGCCGCCGGCGGAGACCAGCGCCGCGGGGAATCCATGATGCGCGCCCGGCTGATTGCCATGGCCGCCGCGCTCGGGCTGACTTTTGCCGGCGCCGGGTTGGCCGGCGTGGCCCATGCCGCGGGCGACGCGGCGGAGCTGCCGGATCATGATTGGAAGCATACCGGCGTGTTCGGCACCTTCGACCGCAGCGAGTTGCAGCGCGGCTTCCAGGTCTTCCAAGAAGTGTGCGCGAGCTGCCATTCGCTCGAGTTCATCGCTTTCCGCAATTTGGCCGAGATCGGCTTCAGCGAAGATCAAATCAAGGCCTTCGCGGCGGAATATGAGGTCGAGGACGGCCCGGACAACGAGGGCGAAATGTTTATGCGTGCCGCGCGCCCGTCGGATTACTTCCCCTCGCCGTTCGCCAATCCGCAAGCCGCCCGCGCTTCCAACGGCGGCGCCCTGCCGCCGGATCTGTCGTTGATCGTCAAGGCGCGCGACGGCGGCATTGATTATCTCTACGGCATTCTCACCGGCTATGAGGAAGAGCCGCCCGAGGGCGTCGAGCTGGCCGAGGGCATGAGCTACAACCATTATTTCCCGGGCCATCAGATCGCCATGCCGGAGCCGCTCTATGAAGAAGCGGTGGAATATGGCGACGGCACCGAGCCGACGCTCGAGCAGTTGTCGCACGACGTCTCGGTGTTTCTCGCCTGGACGGCGGAACCGGAGATGGAGATCCGCAAGAAGACGGGCCTCAAGGTCCTGATCTTCATCGCCATCTTCACGGCGCTCATCTACATCATCAAACGCCGCATCTGGGCGCGCCTACATTAGTACCAACGGGTCATAAGAATGACCCGTTGTATGTTCCCTCAAACGCCGGGCGGGCGCTTCCGCGCCCTTGGCTTACCTCGTATTAACTCGGGCGCGCAGTCGCGCTCTCAGAACGCGCTGCGCTTTGCGCAACGCGTTCTGTTGGAGCCTACTGGTTAAATAGAAACTAGCGCTTCACCGCGCGGATGGTGGCGGAGGCGATGTAGCCTTCGATGCCGCGGCCGGGCGCCCAATCGGCGATGAACTTGCGGCTTTCTTCCTTGACATCGATCTCGGGCGCGTCGAACCCGGCGGCCCTCAATCCGTCGACCAGCGCATCGATGGGCGCGGCGCCGCCGATGCAGCTCGACACCATGCCCATGTCGTTTTTCATCTCTGCCGGCAGTTCCTCGGTGGCGACGATATCGGAAATACACATCCGCCCGCCGGGTCGCAGCACGCGATAGGCGTCGCGGAAGACAGCGTTCTTGTCGGGTGCGAGATTGATGACGCAGTTGGAAATAATCACATCGACCGTGGCGTCGGCGAGCGGCAGATGCTCGATTTCGCCGAGCCGGAACTCGACGTTTTCGGCGCCCGATTTTTGTATGTTGGCGCGCGCCTTTTGCAGCATTTCGGGGGTCATATCGACACCGATGACGCGGCCCGACGGGCCCACCTTGGGCGCTGCAAGAAAACAATCGAAACCGGCGCCGGAGCCGAGGTCCAATACCGTTTCGCCTTCGGACAACTCGGCGATGGCGGTAGGGTTGCCGCAGCCAAGGCCAAGATTGCTGCCTTCGGGAACCGCCGCCAGCTCGTCCTCGCCGTAGCCGAGCACGCGGCCGTCGGTCGGCGCACCGCTGTCGGGCGTGGGGCAACAAGAGGTGCCCGCTCCGGCGCTCGCGGCGGCGTCCGGGCCGCAGCAGCCGCTCGCGGTCTCGACCACGGCGGCATAGGCAGTGCGCACAGAATCGCGGATTTCGTCGTTTGATTTGAGGCTCGTCATCTTTGATCTCCCTTGGTCTTTTGCTGTGCTGTGGTAAATGCCACGAGCTGCGGCGGCACATCACCGCCGGCGAAATTGAAAAAATCGCCGAGGCGCGCCAGCGCTTCGGGATCGGCCCAGCATTCGACATGCTGCCCGGCCCGCTTCATATGAATGAGCCCGACACGACGCAGCTCTTTCAGGTGGTGCGACACCGTCGAGGGCGCAAGTTCCAGGCCGTTGCCCAATTCGCCGACGCAGGCACGCATATTCGGCGCGCACGCCTGTCCGGGCCGGCAGCAGCGCGCCAAATTGACGAAAATCTTCAGGCGGTGCGGATTGGACAGAGCCTTGAACAGCTCGGCCAGCTCTTCGGCATCTTTAATTAAATAATTCGACATGTTTCGAAATGAAGAACTTGTCGACAATATTTTCAAGAACTTTATAGATGGGTTGCCGTGTCTTCCGCGCGCGATGTTGCGCACGACGCCGATTCGATTGGCCCGCTAGGACCTCAGAACCCGCCCGGCCACTGCATCGAGTTTGGCGACCAGCGCCGCGTCGCGCGCTTCCGGCGCCGTCATGACCGCATTGTCCAACGCCCGGTCGCAGCCGCTGCTACAGGCAGCCCGCTCCGGTGCGAAGCCGGCCGCGAGAGCGGTCACCAGGGTGCGTGCACGGGCGGCGTTCTCGTTGACCACCTGAATCACCGCCTCGACGGTCACATCGTCATGGTCTTCGTGCCAGCAATCATAGTCCGTCACCATGGCGACGGTGGCGTAACAAATCTCGGCCTCGCGCGCGAGTTTAGCCTCCGGCATGTTGGTCATGCCGATCACGTCGCAGCCCCAGCAGCGGTAAAGCTCGGATTCGGCGAGGGTGGAGAATTGCGGCCCTTCCATGACCAGATAAGTACCGCCATGAATCGCGCGCATGCCGGGAACGCTTCCGGTCGCCTGCAGGAGATCGGCGCCGATCCGCCGGCATACCGGATGGGCCATTGACACATGAGCGACCAGCCCGGCGCCGAAAAAGCTTTTGACGCGGGCGAAGGTGCGGTCGATGAATTGATCGACGACGACGAAATCGCCGGGCGCCAAACTTTCGCGCAGCGAGCCGACGGCGCTCATGGAGACGATGTCGGTGACGCCCGCGCGCTTCAGCACATCGATATTGGCGCGAAAGTTGATCTCGCCCGGTGGGATGCGGTGGCCGCGCCCGTGGCGCGGTAGAAACGCGACGTCAAGGCCCTCGAGATTTCCCAGCAGCACCTGATCCGACGGCTCGCCAAAGGGCGTCTCGACGCTGACCCATTCGGCGTCCTTCAGCCCGTCGATTTGATACAGGCCGCTGCCGCCGATAACGCCGAGGCGAACCGGCTGGGAATCTCCGTGCATCGCCGCTTAGTCCAGATGCTCGGCGAAATGCGCCATGGTGCGCTCGCGCGCCAAAGCGAACGCCGCCGGATCGTAATCGGCGCGCTGGTCGCAGTTGAAGCCGTGCCCGGCGCCGTCATAGACGTGAACGGTCACTTCGGGATGAGCATCGCGGATTTCGGCCACCGTCGTCAACGGAATGCCGACATCTTCGCTGCCGAAATGCAGCATGGTGGATGAGCGCGGCTGCTCGTCATTGAACTGGCCGATCTGGCCGCCGTAATAGCCGACCGCGCAATCGGTCTCGAGGCGGCAGGCGGCGAGCCAGGCGAGGGAGCCGCCCCAACAATAGCCAACGACGCCGATTTTGCCGTCCGCCCCGACACTGTCGCGGAGCGCCGCAAGCCCGGCTTTCATATCGGCCACCGGATCGTCCCAGCCGACGTCATCTTTGATTCCGCGGCCCTCGGCAACGGTTTCGGCGGTGTAGCCCAAATCGATGTTGCGCTGTTTACGGTCGAACATGGCCGGCGCGAGGGCCAGATAGCCGTCCGCCGCGAAGGCATCGCAAACGCCCTGAATATGGCCGTTGACGCCGAATATTTCCTGAATCACCAGCAGTCCGGCTTTGGGCGCGCCGTCCGGCTGGGCGCGATAGGCATCGAAATTGTGACCGTCTGCAGCGGTCAGAACGATATTTTCTCCCATCATGACCTCGTGTTTTATTGCCGCTTCACACTTCAATAGCAGATTTCACACGTTGAAGCGAAACAGGATGACGTCGCTTTCCTTGATCGCGTAGTCGGCGCCTTCCTGGCGCATCTTGCCGGCGGTTTTGGCGCCGGCCTCGCCGCCGCTGGCGACGAAATCCGCGAACGTGATGGTTTCGGCACAAATGAAGCCGCGCGCCATGTCGCGGTGGATGTTGCCCGCCGCTTCGCGTGCGCTGGCGCCTTTCTTGAGCGTCCAGGCGCGCGCTTCGTTGGGTCCGCAGGTCATGAAACGGATCAATCCGAGCAGCCGGTGGCCGGCATGGATGACGCGCTCGAGACCGGCGGCTTCGAGGCCGAGATCGTCCAGAAATGCGCGCTTCTCTTCGGCCTCGCCGAGTGCGGCGATATCGGCTTCGATGGCGGCCGATACAACCACCGCTTCGGCGCCTTCCTCGGCGGCGCGCCGTTCAACCGCCGCGCTCAGCACATTGCCGCCCTGCGCATCGGCTTCATCGACATTACACACATAGAGCACCGGCTTGGCGGTCAACAGGTGCAGCAACTTGAGCAGCGGACGCTCAGCTTGGGAAACCGTGAGGGCGCGCACCGGCCTGCCGTCGCGCAGCACCTCGAGCGCCGCCTCGATAAGCGGCTTGAGCGCCTTGGCTTCCTTGTCGTCGCCCCGCGCGCGCTTGGTCACACCGTCCAATTGGCGCTCCAGACTTTCCAGATCGGCCAACATCAACTCGGTTTCGATCAATTCGATATCGCGGATTGGATCGACCGGTCCTTCGACATGGCTGACCTGGTCGTCCTCGAAACAGCGCACGACGTGCAAGATCGCCTCGACTTCGCGGATTTGCGCGAGAAACTGATTGCCGAGCCCTTCGCCGTTGCTGGCGCCGCGCACCAGGCCGGCGATATCCACCACGTCAAGCATGGTCGGAACGGTGCGCGCCGATTTGGCGACGCGGGCGAGCTCCTCCAGCTCGCGGTCGGGCACCGGCACGCGCCCGACATTGGGCTCGACCGTGCAAAACGGGTAATTGCCGGTATCGGCTGGCGCCGCGTTGGTGAGCGCGTTGAATAACGTCGACTTGCCGACATTGGGCAGGCCGACAATGCCGCATCTAAATCCCATCTTCCGGCTGTTCTCCGTTTTCTTTTTGTTGCCGTGGCGGCGGCGGCGCCAACAAGGCGACGCGGGTCATGAAGTCGTTTTTTTCGCTGGCCAGCAGGAGCGGCGCCGCTTCCGCGGCAGCATCGACCAGCTTGTCCATCCAGAGCGATTCCGCCTTGGAAAAATCGCTCAGCACATAGTCCGACACCAGGTCCTTATCGCCGGGATGGCCGATGCCCATGCGCACCCGCCAATAATCCGGCCCGATATGGGCGCGCAGGCTTTTGATACCGTTGTGGCCGGCGGAGCCGCCGCCGAAGCGCACGCGCAGCTTGCCCGGCGCGAGATCGAGCTCGTCATAAAACACAAAGAGCGTGGCGGGTTCGATCTTGTAATAGCGCAAGACGGCGCCGAGCGCGCGCCCGGATTCATTCATAAAAGTGGTCGGCTTCATGAGCGCGACACGCGCGTCGCCAATACGGCCCTCGGCGATGTCGGCGCCGAGGCGCGCGCGGCTGCGAAATCCCTCGAAGCCGTGCCGGCGCGCAATCTCATCGGCGACCAGATAGCCGATATTGTGTCTGTTTTTGGCATATCGCGCGCCCGGATTGCCGAGCCCGGCAAAAACATACATGATTTTTCACGCCGCCCGCGTGCGGACCGAATTTCCTCGCGTCTAGGACTCCGAGTTCTCCGAATCTTCGCCCTTCTCTTCGCCCTCTTCGCCTTCCTCGCCCTCTGCGCCCTCTTCGCCCTCTTCGCCTTCGAGACCTTCTTCATCCTCGTCGCCTTCGGTTTCTTCTTCCTCTTCGACATGGATGGTCGGCGCGGCGATGGTGGCGACGGTGAAATCGCGGTCGGTGATGGTCGGCGTGACGCCTTCGGGCAGCTCGATCGCGCTGATATGCACGCTGTCGCCGATATTGAGGCCGGCGATATCGATGACAATGGCGTCGGGAATGGATTCGACCGGACAGAGGAGCTCGATTTCATGGCGCACGACGTTGATCACGCCGCCGCGCTTCAGGCCTTCGCATTCCTCTTGCCCCTCAAACCGGACGGCGACGAACACGGTGATCTTGGCGCCTTTCACATAGCGCAGGAAATCAGCGTGCATCGGTGAATCGGTCACCGGGTGAAGTTGCACGTCACGCGGCAGGACACGCAAAGTTTCGTCATCCATGTTGAGATCGTAAAGCCGGGTGAAAAAACCGGGGCGGCGAAATTCCTTGCGGAACTCGGTGAGGTTCAGGGTCACCCGGACCGGCTCTCCGTCGCCGCCATAAACGATGGCTGGTATACGGCCTTCGCTGCGCAGCCGCCGCGCCGGCCCCTTGCCAGTCAACTCGCGCGCCTCGGCGCTGATCGAATTCGTGTCACTCATTGTCTTTTCCTTACAGGTTCGATGTTCCGCGCGGCCCGAAATAAGGCACGGCGCTCAATTGAACAGGCTGGAGACGGAGCTTTCCGCGCTGATGCGCCGGATCGCTTCCGCCATGAGTTTGGCAATGGATAAAATCTTGATGCTGTCGGAGACGCGCATGGCCTCGGTCAAGGCGATGCTGTCGGTGACCACCAGGGATTTGAGGTCGGAGGCGGAGACCCGCGCCACCGCGCCGCCGGACAGGACGGCATGGGTGACATAGGCATGCACTTCGCTGGCGCCGGAATCTTTCAGCGCCGCCGCCGCGTTGCACAGCGTGCCCGCCGAATCGACGATATCATCGACCAGAATGCATTGCCGTCCGTCGACGTCGCCGATGATGTTCATCACTTCCGACACGCCGGCTTTCTCGCGCCGCTTGTCGACGATGGCGAGATCGACCTCGAGCCTCTTGGCGATGGCGCGCGCCCGCACCACGCCGCCGATATCGGGCGAGACCACCATTAAATTACCGTTCGAGAAACTGCGCTCGATATCGCCGATCATTTCGCCGGCGGCATAGAGGTTGTCGACGGGAATATCAAAAAAACCCTGAATCTGGCCGGCATGGAGATCCATCGTCAGCACCCGGTGGGCGCCGGCGGCGGCAATCAGGTTTGCCACCAGTTTGGCCGAGATCGGGGTGCGCGGCGCCGATTTTCGGTCCTGGCGGGCATAGCCGAAATAGGGCAGCACCGCCGTGATGCGCCGCGCCGAGGCGCGCTTCAGCGCATCCAGGCAGATCAGCAGTTCCATCATGTTGTCATTCGCCGGCGACGAGGTCGACTGAATGACGAAAACATCCTCGCCGCGCACATTCTCGTGGATCTCGACGAAAATCTCATTGTCCGAGAAGCGCCGGACAGTGGCTTTGGTCAACGGAATGTTGAGCGAAGCGGCGATGGCTTCGGCGAGGGGCCGGTTAGAGTTTCCGGCAAGGAGCTTCATTGATATTGCTCTCCACTAACGGCCACGGACCGGTCGCTCTTCATGTGGCCGGCGGTTCTTGAAAATTACGCATGGAGTTGCCCAATCGGCGCGGCGGAATGTATCAAGACGGTCTGGGGCTGTAAACGTTCTTGGCGGCAATTAGTTGCCTGCCGAATTGCCCCTATTCCAGCGCCCCGATGCGCCTCAGCATGGCGACAATCCCTTGCGCGCCGTTTTCGGCTACTGCGCGCGCCACCGGGCCCCAGGCGCCGTCGAGCGAACCTGCCGGCACGGCATTGCTCTGAGAGACCGTGCCGATGCGGGCACCGTCCGGGGCAAGCACGGTCCAGTCGACGGTGACCGATTGATGGCGGTCCGAATCCGGCGCGGCCGTGACATAGACGCTGCCGAGTACAATGAGCGAAGCGGTCTCGAGCGATTGCGCCGATTTGAGGCTGGACGCCGTCAACGCGCGGCGCATCGCCCGTGTCAGGGATTGGCGGCCGTCACCGGGGGCGCCGTCGACCGGCTGCACGGCCAAGCTGAGGGTGGCGCTTGTCGCCGGCGGCGTGGCCGGATTGAGAATTGCGGCGAAGCGGCCAGCCACAAACTCGGCGCGGCCGGAACCACCCTGGTCCTCGAAGCGGAGGATGATTTCGCCGTCCGGCCCGGCGAGCGACCACTGCATCCTGCCGGCCTCGCGCGGCTGCGCCGAAATACGGTAGCTCGCACGGTTGCTGGCGCGCCGACCGGTGGCGACGTCGAGCGCCTTCAGCGCCTGCACCAGTGCTTCGCCTAGGCGCTCCGAATCGGCCAACGGTATTCCCGCAATCGGCTCGACAAACACCCCGGCGCGCGCGCCGAGGGCCTGCTCAAGGGCTTGCGGCGGCGCTTTTTCTGCCGGCTGAAAGGGTCGCGGCAACGCGCCGCAAGCACCGAGCAGCAGGGCGCCGGCGAGAATGGCCAAGAGCGGCCGGAAACGCGTCATCGGCATCCGCCGTCACATGAACACACAGCCCGCCACGAGCCCGAGAAAGAGAAGCACACAGAATATGATCAAATGCGGCATGCGCGTCAGCCTGCCAACGCGATCGCCGCGAGCAGGCGGCCATAATCCTGTTTGCCGCGCTGGATGTTGCGCCGATAGCTGAAGAACTCGGATTCCTCGGCGTAAGTATCCCGCCCAATGCGGGCGACATCTGCGAGGCCCAGAGCGCCGAGACGGCGCGCCACATAGCCCGGCAAGTCGAACAAGTAATGCCCCTCGCGCGCGGCGGGGCGGAAGAAATCCTCCGCGGCCGCATCATGGGCCAGAAACGGCGCCGAAAACTCGGGTCCGACTTCATAGGAATCGGGGCCGATGGCGGGGCCGATCACGGCGCGGATGGTGGCGGCGCGCGCGCCCAACCGTTGCATGCCGGCAACGCCGGCTTCGAGGATGCCGCCAAGTGCGCCGCGCCAGCCGGCATGGAGCGCGCCGATCACGCGATTGCCGCCATCGGCCAGGAGCACCGGAGCACAATCGGCGGTGAGGATGCCGAGCACGACGCCAGGGGTGTTGCTGACCAGGGCGTCGGCGCGCGGCGCCTCAGCGTGCCGCCAGGCGCTTTCCACCGTAACCACGTGATCGCCATGGATCTGGTAAGCGGTACAGAGATCATCCGCCGTGCGGCCGAACGCCGCCGCCGCCCGCTGCCGGTTCTCGCGCACGGCTTGCGTGTCGTCGTTCGAGCCGTAGCCGCAATTGAGCGAGGCGTAGAGGCCATCGCTGACGCCGCCCTCGCGGGTGAAAAAGCCGTGCATCACAGCGTTCCCCGCCGCCAGCGCGTCATGTTCGATGGCGTTTACCATGCGCCGGAGCCTTGCGACGCCTCCGGCGCCGCCGCCAAGCGCTCGAATCCGGCTGGAACCGGCGCGCCCTTGGTCGTCACCGCCAGGGCCTTGAACAAATCGCCCATTTGCCGCGGCTCGATCAGCCGGTGCAGCGCGGTCTCGATGTCTCGGGCCTGCTCGGGCGTCGCCGAACGTTGCAATTTGGCGGCGCGCGCTTCGATGCCGAGCGCACGCAGGAAGTCGCCCTGGCGCACTGGCCCGTGCAGCGACACTGCGGGCGCGGCGCGGCCGAGTGCGGCGAAATCCACATGCGACGTCAAATCGGCGAGGCCCGGCTCGGCGAATAAGGGTTGCGCCTTGTGGGCGCGCACCGCCTGCAGCGTATCGCCATTGGCGCTCTCGGTATGGCCATAGTCGATGATCAGCGCGGCGCCGCCGTCCCGCTCCACACGCGCGGCGATTTCGGCCATATAGTCGTTGCGCGCCGGCGCCAGCTCGAACACGTCGCCGACCTCGCCCGGCCTTCTCAAGGCGGAGGGCGTTTCGGCCAACGCCGGACAACAGTTGCCGTCCTCGAACGACACCAGCCGTTCGCGCCAGCCTTCGGTGGTCATTTCATATTGATGCACCGGCAGGGCATCGAAGAATTCGTTGGCGATCAGCAATAACGGGCCGGGCGGCACATCGGCGAGGGTGTCGTGCCATGCCGCCGCCGTGTCGGCCAAGCTTTGATGCTGTGTTTCGCGTAAGGAATCGCCTGTCTCGACGAGATGGAGCGAGACGGCGGCGCGGAACCCGGGTTCGGCGGCGGCGGCGCGGAGCGCATCCCGCATCATGGTGCCGCGGCCCGGCCCGAGCTCGACCAGATTGACGCGTTCGGGCGCGCCCATTTGGCGCCAGCTCACGGCGCACCATAGGCCGATCAATTCGCCGAACATCTGGCTCACTTCGGGCGCGGTGACGAAATCTCCCGCCGCGCCGATCGGTTCGCGGCGGCGGTAATAGCCGTGCTCGGGATCGCTCAGACAGATCTCCATATAGCGCGCCAGGGTGATCGGGCCACTCGAAGCGATGATCTCTTTGAGGCGCGCGGTGAGGGGAGTCAGGGCTCAGCCTCCCGCCGCCATCGGCCGCCAGGGCCGGGTGCGGAGCGCCAAATAAAGCCCGATCGCCAGCATCGGCAGGGACAGGATTTGGCCCATGGTGATGCCGCCAAAGATAAAGCCAAGGAAGGCGTCGGGCTCGCGGAACAGCTCGACGACGATGCGCGACAGGCCATAGCCGATCAGGAACACGCCGGTGAGCAGGCCCGGGCGCTGGCCGGCACGCAGCACGAACGCCAGCACCGTCAGCACGGCGAACAACACCAGCCCTTCTAAAAACGCTTCGTAAAGCTGGCTCGGATGGCGCGGCGCCGGGCCGCCGCCGGGAAACACCATCGCCCAGGACACATCGCTCGCGCGGCCATAAAGCTCGCCATTGACGAAATTGGCGACGCGCCCGAAAAAGAGCCCGATCGGAACGGCGCAAGCCGCGACATCGGCCACCGACAGCAGGTTCAATTTCCGCAAGCGGGCAAACAGCAGAATAGCGCCAATCACCCCCAGCATGCCGCCATGGAAGGACATGCCGCCTTGCCAGACGACCGGGATCTGGCCGGGATTCTCGATGAAATAGCCGGGCTGGTAGAAAATGACGTAGCCAAGCCGCCCGCCGATGATGACGCCGAGCGTGCACCACACCAGGAAATCATCCGCAGCGCGCTTATCGAGCCCCGGTACCGTTCCCTTGGCGAGATAGCGGATATAGCGCCAGCCGATCACCAGGCCGAGCACATAGGCCAAGGCGTACCAGCGGATGGCGACGGGGCCGAAACTGACGATCACCGGGTCCAAATTGGGAAACGCCAGCGCCAGGCTCATCGGTAAGGGTCCTTCCGGTTCAGATAGTCGCGTACATAGCTCGCCACGCCGTCCTCCAAGGAAGTGAACGGCTCTTCATATCCGGCGCTCCGCAAACGCGCCATGCGCGCCTCGGTGAAATATTGATAGCGTTCGCGAATGGCCTCCGGCATGTCGATATATTCTATCTCCGGCTCGCGTTCCAGCGCGGCGAACAGGGCGCCCGCCAAATCATCGAAACTACGCGCCTGGCCGGTGCCGACATTATAGAGACCGTTGACCTCGTCATGCGCCAACAGCCATAGCATGACGGCGACGCAATCTCCGACCCAGATGAAATCGCGCAGCTGGCCGCCATCGGCGTAGCGCGGATCGTGCGATTTGAACAGGCGCACCGGCTCGCTCCGGGCGGCGGCGGGATAGGCGGTGGCGACGACGCTTTTCTGATTGCCTTTGTGATATTCGTTGGGCCCGAAGACGTTGAAAAACTTGAGCCCCACCCATTGCGGTGGCCGTGGTGTGTCGTTGGCGATCAGCGCTGCCACCTTTCGGTCGAACAAATGCTTGCTGCGGCCGTAGAGATTGAGCGGACGCAGCGCCGCCAGGGCCTCTCCTGAGCCGTCATCGTCGAAGCCCATCTCGCCGCCGCCGTACGTCGCCGCCGAAGAGGCATAGATGAAGCGTACTTCTTCGCGCGCGCACCAGTGCCACAAATCCAAACTCAGGCGGTAATTGTTGCGCGCGAACAGGCCGGCATCGGTTTCCATGGTCGAGGACGTCGCGCCCAAGTGAAAAACCGCTCGCATCTCACTGCGGTGCTGCTCCAGAAACGGAAATAGCGCCTCCGGTTCGATGGATGCGGCGAGCTGGCGCTTGGCGATGTTGCGCCCGTCACCGCCGGCGCCTTTCCTATCGCACACGGCGATCGCACCGGCGCCGTTCTCTTCCAATCCGGCGACCAGATTTGAGCCGATGAAACCGGCGCCGCCCGTCACTAATATCATGTGCTGTTTTCGCCAAGGTTGCGAGATAGGGCCGTCGAACGCACCTTATATTGCCCCGGCCAAGCATCCGGCAAGGCGCTCGGGCCGAATAATCCCGGCGCCATCACCATCAGGCCGTATAATAGGTGAATCTCGCCTGAAGGAGCGCGCAATGCAGACAGACAACCGGTTGTTGGACGATTTGGCGCGGGTCGCCAGCTCCGCCTTGGGCGCCGCCGGCGGTGTCAAAGGCGAATTCGAATCACTGGTGAGACGCCAGTTCGAGAAAATACTGGACGGCATGGACATGGTCAGCCGCGACGAATTCGATGCGGTCAAGGAAATGGCGGCGAAAGCGCGCGCCGAGCAGGAAACGCTTACCCTCAAGGTCGAACAGCTTGAAAAGATGCTGAAAGAGCAAAACAGCGGCAAATAGGCGCGCTTCCGGGTAAACAGATAAATCGATCGGACATACCAGATTTTGCGCTTTGAATTGGCTGCCACACAGATTATTGTGTGGGACACGACAATTTGGGTACGCGCGGTCAGGTGCCACAAGATATAGATATGTGACTGCTACCGCGCCGTTCGTGAATTGTGCATAACCTCAGCACGGACACGCGCATGTCGACACTCCTCAGTTCCGTAGAAATCCGCGATAACAATCCGCTCGATATCGTCGAGCGGGTCGCGGGCGCGGCGGATATACCGTTCGAGCGCTACAACGAAGAGGAATTGCTGGCGGCGCATTACACCGGGCCGTGGTGCGAATACGAGATGTGGTTCGCCTATAGCGCCGAAGTCGACGCGCTGGAATTCCGCTGCGGCTACGATATGAAAGTGCCGGACGAGCGGCTGGCGGATATCCATGGCCTATTGGCGCTCATTAACGAGAATTTGTGGCTTGGCCATTTTGACCTCAGGCAGGACGAGCGGCGGCCGACCTGGCGCCATACCTTCATCTTCAGGGGCGCGCCGCAGCCGGCGGAAGCGCAGATTGAGGATGTGCTCGGCATCGCCCTGCAGGAGTGCAATCGCTTCTACCCGGCCTTCCAGCACGTCATCTGGGCCGGTAAATCGCCCCGCGAAGCGCTCGATTCCGCCCTTTTTGAGACCGCCGGCGAAGCCTGATGGCGAACACCAGGTCCGGCGGCATCATCTTGGCCGGCGGCGGCAAGATGGGAAGTGCACTCCTTACGGGCTGGCTTAAGAGCGGCGTTAAAGCGGCGGAAGTTCATGTCGTCGAGCCGGATGGCGAGGCGGCCGGGCGCTTGGCCGCTCTCGGCGTCAATGTCGCCACGGAAGCCTCTGAGCTGCCGCAAGCGGCCGAGACCGTCATCTTCGCGGTGAAGCCGCAAATTATGAACGAGGTCGTGCCGCACTATAAACGCCTCGCCGGCGCCGAGACGGTATTTCTGTCGATTGCTGCGGGCTGCAAGATTGCTCTGTTCGAGAGCCATCTCGGCGCCGTGCCGGTGGTCCGCGCCATGCCGAACACGCCGGCGGCGATCGGCCTCGGCATGACGGTTGCCTGCGCCAATCCCAAGACCAGCGAAGGCCAAAAAGCGCGCTGCCAGGGTTTGCTCGAAGCCGTCGGCGAGGTCGCCTGGGCTGCGGAAGAAAGCCTGATGGACCCGGTGACCGCGGTCTCGGGCAGCGGTCCGGCATATGTATTTCTGCTGATCGAAACCCTCGCCGCCGCCGGTGTGGAGGCCGGCCTCGCGCCGGATCTCGCCATGCGTCTCGCACGCGCCACGGTGCGCGGCGCCGGCGAATTGGCGAGCCGTTCCGACGACGGACCGGATCAGCTCCGCGTCAACGTCACCAGCCCGGGCGGCACCACGGCGGCGGCCTTGGACGTGCTGATGGGTGATGACGGCCTTAGGCCGCTGATGAAGCGCGCCGTTTTGGCCGCGACCGAACGTTCGAAGGCGCTTGCCGGATAAAACGCAATCGATGAATTGACCCGCACCCAAGCCGCGCCTACATAAAGACCCAAGGACGCGATAACCCAGGAACATGATGGTAGCGATTAGATGCCCAGGAAAACGGATTATCCCCGCCTGATCGTCGACAATGCGCTCGAACTGGCGGCGGAGAAGGGGTGGGCGCAAACCAGCCTCAACGATGTTGCCGCGGCGGCGGGCCTCAGCTTGGCCGCCCTGCACGGCACCTACCCCTCGAAGACGGCGATCGTCGCCGCCTATACGACGCACGTCGACGAGGCGGTGCTGAACGATATCGATCCCGAACTCGCCGATAAATCGAGCCGCGAGCGGCTGTTCGACGTGATGATGAAGCGTTTCGATGCGATGAATCCGCACAAGGAAGCGGTGCGCTCGATCCTGCGGACGTCGACCTCGGATGTGGAAGCGCTGGCGCGCGGACCGCTCAGCCTTTACCGCTCGATGCGCTGGATGATGGAAGCGGCGAATATTCCGTCCTCGGGCGTGCGCGGGCAACTTCGCGTCAAGGGACTGGCGCTGATCTATCTCGCCGTTTTGCGCACCTGGTTCAACGATGACAGCGAAGATATGTCGCGTACCATGGCATCCTTGGACCGTCAGCTGCACCGGGCGGAGAGGCTGTTGGGCTTCCTGCGCGGGTGCAGGCGCCGCGACCCCGGCGCCACCGATCCATCTGGACCCGTCGAGGCCGGCGCTGGTTGAGGCGCCGCTTTCATTCGAGGAATTTCTCAAGGTCGACATTCGCGCCGGCACGATCCTCCGCGCCGAGCCCTACGCCGAAGCGCACGTTCCCGCTTATAAATTATGGATCGATTTCGGCCCCGGGATCGGCGAGCGCAAGACGTCGGCGAAAGCGACGTCAAATTACC
>PTKB01000160.1 GCA_002937555.1 Alphaproteobacteria bacterium MarineAlpha10_Bin2
GTGGTAAAAGAATCAGGCCGAAAAAGAAAATGGCCGTCATGAGCAGGCAATACGTGATCAATGGGCGTTCGCCCTTGAGATGCATGAAAAAGGCCGCAACAAGGCCACCCTTGACGCCTGCGATACAGAGCGCAATGACGATGGCCGCGGAACGGCACGGGCCGGCGCGCGCCTCGGCGGGCAGAATCGGGGCCATAGCGCTGCGCCATCTCTATCTTCTGAGAACCTCCTGGCCACGGATATTGGAGCTGATGTACTGGCCCACGGTGCAGATGATCTTGTGGGGGCTGGTCTCGACATTCCTTCTCACCAACAGTTCATGGATCGCCCAGGCCAGCGGCGTGTTGTTGGCCGGCGTCATCTTGTGGGACGTCCTGTTCCGCGGCCAGCTCGGCCTGTCGCTGGTGTTCCTCGAAGAGATGTGGTCGCGCAATCTTGGCCACCTGTTTTCCAGCCCGCTCAGGCCGTGGGAACTAATCGTCGCGTTGATGATGATCAGCCTGTTGCGCACGCTGATCGGAATGGGCGGTGCGGTGGGTTTCGCGATTTTGCTTTATCATTTTTCGATATTCGAACTTGGCTTGCCGCTCATCGCCTTCTTTTTCAATCTCATTTTCATGGGCCGGTCGGTCGGGCTGGTGGTGTGTGGGCTGGTGCTGCGCTTCGGTCTCGGCGCCGAAAGCTTGGCCTGGTTCCTGATCTTCGCCTTCGCGCCGGTGAGCTGCATTTACTATCCCATGGATATCCTGCCCGAATGGCTCATACATGTCGCCGAAGCGCTGCCCTCGGCGCTGGTGTTCGAAGGCATGCGGTCGGTGATGTTCGACGGTGTGTTCCGCCACGATCTCTTCTGGCGCGCCCTGGGTTTGAACGCGATTTACATGGCGCTCGCCATTGCCGCCTTCATGGCGTTTTTTCGTTCAGCACGAAAGCGCGGGCTGTTGCACCAGATCGGCGAGTAAACCTAGCCCGCCGGGCCGCTCACGCCGGCGCTTTCAAAAGTCGCCATGCCGTTATGAGCCGCCGCCGCAGCGCGAACGATTCCGGCGGCGAGCGCCGCGCCCGTGCCTTCCCCAAGACGCAAGGAAAAATCGATCAGCGGCTGTTTGCCGATTTTCTCCAAGAGACAAGCATGGCCGGGCTCGACCGAATTATGGGCGACCAGGCAATGGTCGAGCGCATTGCCGTTGACTGCAATAAGAGTGGCGGCGGCCGCGCTGCAGGCAAAGCCGTCGAGCAGCACCGGAACGCGCGCGTGGCGGGCGGCAAGCGTCGCGCCGGCAATCGCCGCGAATTCGCGCCCGCCGAGCCGCCGCAGCGCCTCCAGCGGATCGTCCAACGGAGCGCAATGGTGCGCCAGGGCGTCATCGATCGCGGCGATCTTGCGCGCCAAGCCGGCATCGTCGATGCCGGTGCCGCGGCCGGCCCAATCGCCGCCGCTCCCACCGAACAGCGCCGCCGACAGCGCCGCGGCAATGGTCGTATTGCCGATTCCCATTTCGCCGAGGCAGACCAGATCCGCATCA
Source organism: Alphaproteobacteria bacterium MarineAlpha10_Bin2 (assembly GCA_002937555.1). Lineage (GTDB taxonomy): Bacteria > Pseudomonadota > Alphaproteobacteria > UBA828 > UBA828 > PTKB01. The sequence goes on from PTKB01000160.1 coordinate 1,527, forward strand.
TTGTCGAGCGCCGCCATTCCGGCGCGCCAGGCTTCAAGACAAGCGCTTTCATCCATCGCCGCTTGTTGCGTGATATCGCCGGTCGGCGCATCGAGGGCGAGCGGAATCACTTCGAGAGAGGCACCGAGCCAGTTGCTGAGCTGATTGATCGCGGCGCCGCCGGCGCCGAAATTGGCCACCATCTGCGCCGTCACGTCGCTCGGATAAGCCGAAATGCCGCGCCCGGCAATGCCGTGATTGGCGGCAAATACGATGATCTGAACGCGCTCGGCGCTCGGCGGGTGGCGGCCCTGCCAGGCGGCCAGCCACTCGGCGATTTCCTCCAACCGGCCTAGCGCGCCGGCCGGTTTGGTCAGGATCGCTTGGCGCGCCCGCGCCGCTTCCAACGCGTCCTGGTCGGCAGGCGGGGCGTTTTCGATCAGCCGGTGGAGGTCGGGTATAGATTGCGGAGCGTCATTCACCTGATTTGCCTTTTTCTCGGGTGGCGTGCGAGCGTGCTTGGCGCTCCGCGCCGGCTGTCTTATAACCGGTGGCGAGGACTCCCATACAACAAGGCCGGAGGCAAGCGGGAATGCCTTTCGAATCGGAGCCCGAGGGAAAATTTGAGCGCCGGATATTTTTTTCCGCGCGCGCCTGGTGGCGGGATATCGGCAGTGCGTTGCGATTCCTGACCCGGCTGCCGTTGCCGCACGCGGCGCTGCCGGCGGAGCCTGATTTTCTCGACGAGGCAAGCGACGAAGAAGAGGAAGCATCCGCGCCCAAGCCTTTGGGCCGCGCGGTCCGCGCCTACCCGCTGATCGGCGCTCTGTTGGGCATCGGCGCCGGTTTTGCCTTCGCTATCGCCACCGGTGTTGGCTTGCCGGCCCTGGTGGCGGGCGTCATCGCGGTAGCGCTTCTGGCGCTGATGACCGGCGCATTGCATGAGGACGGTCTTGCCGATATGGCGGACGGCTTCGGCGGCGGGCACACGGTCGAAAAGAAACTCGCCATCATGCGCGACAGCAGCATCGGCGCCTATGGTGTGATCGCACTGGTCCTGGTGCTGGCGGCGAAGGTGGGCGCGCTGGCGGATCTGAATGACATCGGCGTGGTGATGTCGGGGCTGATTTGCGCCGCTGCCGCATCGCGCGCCGCCATGCCGGCGATGATGCGCTGGCTGCCGCCGGCGCGCAGCGACGGTCTTGCCGCCGAAGCCGGGCGCCCGGCGGCGGTGCATGTGTGGACCGCCATCGCCATCGCCGTCATTCTCTCGGTACTCCTGCTCACCTGGTCGGGGCTGGTGGCGTTCCTCATCGCGGCGGCCGCCGCCTTCTCCGTCGGACTGCTGGCGCGCCGTCAGATCGGCGGCCATACCGGCGACGTCCTTGGCGGCACGCAACAAATAACCGAACTCATATTCCTTCTTGCTTTGGCTGCCATCAGATGAACGCACTGAACGATCTTACGGTCACTAGCTGGTGGTGGGTGCGCCACGCCCCGGTTACCACCCATCAGGGTCGGCTCTACGGCCAGTCCGACGTGCCGGCCAATACCGAGGATAGCGAGGCCTTCAAGGGTCTGGCCCGGCAATTGCCGCCGGGCGCACTCTGGGTCGCCAGCCATTTGCAGCGCACCCATCAGACCGCGAGCGCCATCGTCGATGCCGGCCATTCGGCGCCGCCGCCGCTGATCGAGGAAGATCTGGCCGAGCAGAGTTTCGGCGATTGGCAGGGCCTCAGTTACGCCGAAGTTGAGGCCGAGCGCGCCGGCGCCGATCACCCGTTTTGGATCGCCCCGGCGGAGTTCGCCGCGCCCGGCGGCGAAAGCTTCGCCGCCGTCATGACCCGCGTGTCGACGACCATCTCACGCCTCAGCACCCAGCATTCCGGGCGCGATATCGTCGCCGTCGCGCATGGCGGCTCGATCCGCGCCGCCCTCGGCCATGCCCTCGGCATCACCCCGGATCAAGCGCTATCCTTCACCGTCGACAATCTGTCGATCACCCGTATCGACTGTTTCCATGGCGCCGACGGCAGCCAGGATTGGTGCGTCATCGGGGTCAATCTACCGCCTAGTATTGGCGCTCCGCATGGAGTAGTTTTTCCCCCAAGACGCTGAGTCAGGGAAGCCGGTGACGCGCGCCATATTCGGCGCGCCAGTCCGGCGCTGCCCCCGCAACTGTAAGCGGCGAGGCGGCCCCATTTCGCGCTGGAGAAATCCGGTGCGCGCCACTGGCGGCATTCGCTGCCGGGAAGGCGGGGGGCCGGCCCTTGACCCCAAGCCAGGAGACCTCCTCGGCGTCGCCCCGGAACGGTCCTCGGAGGGAGGATGATGCCGCTTTCGACGAACACGGCACGGACGACATTGGTGATCGGCGGCGCACGCTCAGGCAAGAGCCGCTACGCCGAAGAGCTGTTGGCCGCGCATAGCGGATCGCGCACCTACATCGCCACGGCTGAGGCCGGCGACGCGGAAATGGCTGCGCGCATCGCCGAACATAAGGCGCGCCGCGGCACGGATTGGCAAACGGTCGAGCAGCCGCTCGATCTGGTGGCCGCGCTGGAGGCCCATTGCCGCCCGGCCGGCGCCGTGCTGGTCGATTGTCTGACCCTGTGGCTCAGCAATCTAATGGCCGCATCACGCGATATTGCGGCGGAAACCACCCGGCTCGCGCAAACCTTGCCGCGCCTCGAAGGGCGCGCGGTACTGGTATCCAATGAGGTCGGCCTCGGCGTCGTGCCCGAACATGCCTTGGGGCGCGAGTTTCGCGATCATGCCGGGCGCCTCAATCAGGCGGTGGCCGCCGCCGTCGACGAGGCGGTGTTTATCGCCGCCGGCTTGCCGCTCAGGTTGAAACCATGAGCGAATCGGATCTGCGCATCGTCTCTCTATTGCCGAGCGCGACAGAAATCGTCGCGGCGCTCGGCCTGGCTGAGCGCCTTGTCGGACGTTCGCACGAATGCGATTGGCCGCCCGAGGTGAAAGAGCTTCCCGTTTGCACCCGCCCGCGCCCGGCATTGGACGGCAGCAGCGCCGAAATCGACCGCCTGGTCTCGGAATTCGCCGCCCAGGCGTTCAGCATTTACGAGCTCGATCGCGACATGCTGCGCACGCTCCGCCCGACACATATCGTCACGCAAGATCAATGCGAGGTCTGCGCCGTCAGCCTCAAAGACGTCGAGGCGGCGCTGGCCGAAGATTTCAGCGGCGTGGTCGAAATCGTCTCGCTCAACCCGATGCGTCTCGGCGAAGTGTGGGCCAGCATCCGCCGGGCAGGTAGCGCGCTCGGCGTCGACGCGGACGATTATTGCCGCACTTTGACCGGGCGTATCGCGCGCATCGCGGCAGGCGGCATGGAAGTGCCCGCACCGCCGCCATCCGTCGCCACCATAGAGTGGAGCGATCCGCTCATGGCGGCAGGAAATTGGCTGCCCGAACTCATCGCCATCGCCGGCGGCAAAAATTTGTTCGGCGACGCCGGCGAACATTCGCCGCGTCTCGAATTTTCCGACCTCAGCGCCGCCGAGCCCGATATCCTGGTCTTCATGCCGTGCGGCTATAAGTTGTCGAAAACCGCGGAAGAAGCGGAACAATTGCTGCAGGACCCCGCCTGGGCGGCACTCGCCGCCGTCCGCTCCGGCCGGGCTTACGCGGTCGACGGCAATGCCTATTTCAACCGGCCCGGTCCGCGGCTGGTGGAATCGGCGGAAATACTGGCCGAGATCTGCCACCCGGAAAGCTATGATTTCGGTCATGAAGGCTTTGGTTGGCGCCGTCTCGGCAGCGGCCCAGTAACCGATAACCGTGAGAAGGACAGACATGGCTAACCAAGGCATGGCGAATCGTAAGATCCCCACCACCGTCATTTCCGGCTTTTTGGGCGCCGGAAAGACCAGCTTGATCCGCCACGTGCTGGCGACGGCAAACGGCCGCCGCGTGGCGCTGATCATCAACGAGTTCGGTGATCTCGGCATCGATGAATCTTTGTTGCGCGGCTGCGGCGACGACGCCTGCGCCGACGGCGACATTGTCGAACTCGCCAATGGTTGCATCTGCTGCACCGTGGCCGATGATTTTGTACCCACCATCGAAGCGCTGTTGGCGCGCGATCCGGCGCCCGAGCACATCGTCATCGAAACCTCCGGCCTGGCTCTCCCCAAGCCGCTCGTCGCCGCCTTCAACTGGCCGGAAATCCGCAACCGGGTGACGGTCGACGGCGTCGTCGCGGTGGTTGACGGCCCGGCCGTGTTGGACGGCCGTTTCGCTGCCGATCCGGCGGCGCTGCAAGCGCAGCGCGAGGCCGACGAAGCGCTCGATCACGAAAGCCCCTTGGAAGAAGTGTTCGAAGACCAGTTGGCCTGCGCCGATCTGGTGGTGCTCAACAAAGTCGACCTACTCGACGCGGACGAACGTGCCCGGACGCGTGCGCTGCTGGCCGGTGACTTGCGCGCCGGGGTGAAAATAGTCGAAGCCGAACAGGCGCGCATCGTCGCCGATGTACTATTGGGCTTGGCCGCCGCTGCCGAAGATGATTTGGCGGCACGCCCCTCCCACCATGATGAATTCGACGGCGAACATGATCATGACGAATTCGACAGCTTTGTTCTCAGCCTCGGCCCGGTGGCCGATCCCGAAGCGTTGGAAGCCCGCCTCGCCGCCGCCATCGAGGCGCATGACATATTACGTATCAAGGGCTTCGTAGATGTCCCCGGCAAGCGCCGGCGCCATGTGATTCAGGCCGTGGGCAGCCGCATCGGGCGCTATTTCGACCGCGATTGGCAGGCCGA
>PTKB01000161.1 GCA_002937555.1 Alphaproteobacteria bacterium MarineAlpha10_Bin2
CAGCCATAGATCGACTGGTCATCGTCGCCGACGCAGCAAATGTTATGACGCGCACGCGCCAGCAGGCGCAGCCACAGATATTGCGCCACATTTGTATCCTGATATTCATCGACCAGGACATATTTGAAACGCCGCTCATATTCCGCCAGCACCTCGGGCTCGGCGGTGAAGATCGTCAGATTGTGCATCAGAAGATCGCCGAAATCCGCCGCGTTGACAGTTTTCAGTCGCTCCTGATAGTGCCGATAGAGCTCCGGCGCCTTGCCGTTGGCGAACTCTGCGCCGTCGGCGCTGGCGACCTTATCCGGCGTCAAGCCGCGATCCTTCCAGCGCTGCACGATGATAGAGAGCGTACGCGCCGGCCAGCGCTTTTCGTCGATATCGGCGGCGCGCACGAGTTGTTTCAACAGGCGCACCTGATCGTCGGTGTCGAGAATGGTGAAATCGGGCTTGAGGCCGACGAGCTCGGCGTGGCGCCGGAGGATACGCGCCGCCATGGCATGGAAGGTGCCGAGCCACAGCCCTTCCGCGGGGCGGCCGATCAGGCGCGAGACGCGCTTGATCATCTCTCGCGCCGCCTTGTTGGTAAATGTGACGGCGAGGATCTCGCCGGGAAAGGCTTTGCCTTGATGGAGGATATGCGCGAGGCGGGTGGTCAGCACCCGGGTCTTACCGGTGCCGGCGCCGGCGAGGACCAACACCGGGCCCTCCACCGCCTCGACCGCGGCGCGCTGCTCGGCATTGAGCGCCGCCAGATAGTGAGGTTCTGGCGCTTTTGCGGGCGGCCCGGCGGGATTGTCCTCCGCCAGACCGGCAAGATCGAAGGGATCACTCATCAGCCGGTCGCGTCGCGAATCGATAGCTGTATATATAGCATTGCGCGGCCTGCATGCCACGCCATGAACGCCGAAAGGCGTTGATTAGTTGATTAACCGCCGCCGCCGTGAATCTCGCGCCACGCTGCTTGCAAGGCTTCGCTGTGCGCCTTCAGCGCCGTGGTCAAGGCATCGCCGGCGCGTAAAGTGACGGGCCCCCGATGGACCAAATTCCGCGGCATAGAGCAGCGGATCGAGATCGGCTTCGAAAGCGACATCCTTGATATCGGCGAACCCCACCATGCCCAATTGCCGCCCGTCTTCATCGACCACCACAATGTCGGCGTCCGGGTCGACACTCAGAATGCGTTTGATTTCAGCGATGCCGGCGGTCGGCGCCAGGCGGTTGAACTCCGGTGTCATGACGTGCGTGACCCGGATCTCGCGCATGAGGCCCACTTCGCGGCCCTCCTGCAAATCGAGACCGCGCCCGCGCAACTGCAGATGAAAGAACGACCGGTGGCCGAGCTGCCCGGTCACCACCGCCGCCACCGCCACGGCGACCATGACGACGATGGTCACTTCGTAACTGCCGGTCAGCTCGAACACGATCAGGATGGTGGAAATCGGCGCGCCGAGAACGGCGCCGGCCACCGCGCCCATGCCGGCGATGGCGTAGACGCTTTGTGACGAGGAAAGCTCCGGCACGATGCTCGCCGCGATAAACCCGAAGGCGCCGCCGGTCACCGCGCCAATGAACAGTGACGGGCTGAAAACCCCGCCGACAAATCCCGAGCCCAAGGAGAGAGAGGTGGCGACGATCTTTGCCGCGATCAAGGCGATGAGGAGCCAGAGCGGTACGGCCTCGTTGAGGGCGCGGTCCGTCGCCTCGTAGCCAACGCCGAGAATTTCCGGCAGGACGATGGCGATGGCGCCGACCGCGGCACCGGCCAAAGCCGGGCGCAACCAGCCCGGCACCTTCGTGCGCGCCCACGCCGCCTGGGTAAACAGGATTCCACGCATGAAAATGACCGCGACCACGGCGCACACCAAGCCGAGAATGGCGAAAGCAGGCAGCTCGAGAAACGAGAACAACGTCGAATCCGAGATGACGAAAGCGGGAAAATCGCCCAAATGGACGCGGGCGACGATGGTGCCTGCGACCGAGGCGATCACCACGGGCGCAAAGGCGCTGAGCGCATAATGGCCGATCACGACCTCAAGCGCGAAGAAAGCGCCGGCGATCGGCGCGTTGAACGAGGCGGCCACGGCCGCGGCGACACCGCAGCCGAGCAGCGTCAACGCGAGCGAGCGGCTCAGCTTCAGGCGTTGACCAAGCCAGGACGCGAGGCTGGCGCCGATATGGACCGCCGGCCCTTCGCGCCCGACCGAAGCGCCGGAGCCGATCGAGACGATCGCGCCGAGCGCGGCCACGGCGCCTTCCTTGAGAGAGAGGCGCCCGCCGTGAAGAACGCCCGCCTCCATCACGTCGGCAACGCCATGCGGGCGCGCGCCGTCCTGAAAATAGCGCACCAGCAAGCCGACCACGAGACCGCCGAGCGTCGGCACAAGAACGATCTGCCACCATGGCAATTCTGCCACCGCGGCAGTCAATTACCCGCCCAAGGAGCCGAAGCCGCCGGTTTGCACCATGGCGATGAGCTCGCGAAAGGCCGATACCGCCATAGGCGGCGGCAACGCCGATCAACACCGCCAACAGCGAGAGAATGACCTGTTCGTTACGCAGCAGGCGCAAAATTCGTTTTTTAACCGGATGACCCGAAAGTGACGCGCCCACGCCCACCGTTACCTTTGAGCGGTTAGTTACACTGCCCGATGGAGGATTCTGGGCAAATTGTCTTGCCGTCGATCCAAGTGGCGCCACTGAGATCGGCCTTGAGGAAATCCGTGCCGCCGAGGGTTGCGCCGGAGAAATCCGCGCCGCGCAAATTAGCGCGGAAGAAGCGCGCCCGGCGCAAATCAGCGCCCTTGAACGAAGCGTTGGCGAGCTCGGACGTAGTGAAATCCGCCCCGATCAGCCGCGCCTCGTCGAAACGGGCATTATTGAGCACCGCGGTGCCAAACTTGGCCCGGCGCCCGTCGATGCCGGAAAAATTCGCACCGGTAAAGTCGCTGCGGGCGAAAAACGCGGCGCGCAGGTTGGCGCCGGTCAAATCGGCGTCCTGGAAATGCCGTTTGTCGAGATAGCAGCGTTGCCAATTGACACCGGGCGCCGGAGTATCGGTGCATGCCGCATAGGCGGCCGGCGAGAGCAGCCCGAACGCCAACAAGGCAGGCAACAGCGCCGTGCCGAGCAATTTTTTGAGGCCGAAGGTCATCACCCCATAGATGTACAGTGCGAAAGAGCGCCCGGAAAGCTCAAACTGAGGCGTTATTTGCTATCGCCGAGGAGGCCGAAGGGCCGCGCCAGGGCCTGATGGCGCCCCAAGCCTTCATGCGCCGCCATAATGTCGCGCAATTTCGCCAAGGTTTCGTCGGGCATCGACTCCGAGCGGCGGGCGCCGAGATCGACATGCACCAGCACCCATTCACTGAGCGCCGAGATCCAACCTTCCTCGCCATGCAACAAGTGAAGGCATACGTGCATGCGCTTGGCATCGAAGGCGACCAATTGGGCGGTAACGCGGAACGGCGCATCGCTGACCAGCTCGCGCAGGTAGACAATCCGCGTATCGAGCGCAAAGGTCGATTTGTTGGTCGCCTGCGTGTAACTCTCGCCGATGCCTATAAGGCTGCCGAAGGCGTCCATCGCATGATCGGCGGCCATCAGATAGTAGGCGACATTCATATGGCCGTTATAATCGATCCATTCGGGGCGGACCGTTGCGCTGTAAATCTCCAGCGGCGCGTCGATTTGCATAAATTTTTCTCTGCGCTTCTGAATTCAGCTTCAGCCGCCGACGCGTTTGCGGGCGCTGACGACACGGATCACGTTCAGTTTGGTCAGCCAGGCCAATGTCCGGTGGGCGAGGCCCCGGCTTTCCGCCGGAACGAGATTCAATACCGCGTCGATCTCGCTCTCGCCCATCTCACTAAGCTTCGACAGCAGATTGTCGGTTTCCTCGCCAGGCAGGAACAAATAGGGCGCGAACGAAACGATGGGATTTTGCCGAATCGCCTTGAACCAGCTTCCGGCGGCGCCGGGATTGAGCGCGATCCGCGCTTTGCCGTCCAACAGCGCGGTCGGATAACCGGCGAACAGGGTAAAGGGGTCGTTGCGCAAAGGATGCGCCGGCCCCTTGTCAGGGCGCGGCGCGATGATGGCGGCCGAGCGCCGCCGCGCCGCGAGAGAATCCCACAGCGCCTGATAGGAGGCGATCACCACCGGCCAATCAAATTTCTGGCTGGCATGCCTTTGCCCCGCCGCGCCCATGCGCTGGCGCAAATCGGCATCGCCGATCAGGCGCAGAAAGGCTTTCGCGCAAGCGCCCGCATCGACGCTGGTACAAAGACTCGCATGCCCGAGATAACGGTCATAGCTGTCCAAGCCGGCGGAATGGCGGAACGCGATGTCACCGCCCAGGCCCGGCGGCAGGGACACGGTGGGAACGGCGATGCCGGTTTCACCGTCGACGATGGTATCGCGGTAGCCGTTCCAGTCGGTCACCACCACTGGGAGCCCCGTCGCCATGGCCTCGAGCGGCGTCAATCCGAAGGTTTCCTGAATATTGTCGGAGAGCGAGGTGAAAATATCGGCGGCATACCAGATCGATTCGCGGACATGGGCGTCGCGGCCATCCAAGAATATGGCGTTGACGGAGGGACAAATCGTGCGCGCGCTTTCGCTAAAGGCTTTTTCGATCGAATCGTTGGCGAACCATCCGGCCTGAATGAGATGTATATTGCGTTTGCTCTCGCGCGCCGCGTTCTCGAGGCCGAGATACATCGGCAGCGGGTGCGCCTTGGCGTGATAGCTTAGCCGGCCCATAAAGAGCACGGCGATATCGTCCTCGCCGATATCGTGGCGCGCGCGCCATTCGCGGCGCCAGCCTGCCGCCTTGCCCTCTGCCTTGAGCCCGGCACAATCGACGCCGAGCGGAATGACGGGAAGCTGAACCGGCGCGTTCACCAGCCCACGGGTACGCTCTTTCAGATATTCTTCCCAATCTCCCAGCACTTGGCGAAAGGTGTCCCGCACAGCCTCGGAAGTGCAGATCACCGCATCCCAGGACTGATAGGGTGCGACCATCAGATCGCCGATGCTGTCCATGATGCTCTCGGAAGCGGTGGTGTAAGTGATGCCGCAGACGCTGTAATCGCGCGGATCGAATTGGCGGCGCTGCCAAACCAAATCCGCCGTGTTGGGTCCTGGCACGAACAGACAGCCCGCCTTGGCCAAATCGTTCGGTTGCTGGTGCGGAATCCATTGCGCCGCGTGCTTGGCGCCGGTAAGGGCAGCCACGCGCTCCTGAAAATTGGTGAACATGGCTTCGGTTCTGCTGTAGCAATAAAGCGTCGCGCTACCGCCATGCTCGGCATAAGCCTTAAGAAACGCTTCGCCGGCGGCTTGGCGTCCCATAAGTTTGCTGCCGGAGGTATCAAACCCCTCGGGATGATAGTAAATGGCGGCGGAGCCCCGCATGCTGCCTTACCCTTCCAGCGCCCGAAATCGGCGCGTTCCGGCGGATCATAGCGGCGAGGCGTGGTCCATCAAGCAAATTGCGGGGCGAATAATTGAGGCGTGAGCCGAAAACCCGGGCCCGGCAGATAACAATCCTGCGTCGAAGCGTGCGTTAGTGGGTGGTCGCCTGGTTTTCAATGCGCGACGTGCCACGGCCATCGACGCTCGCCGATGTACCGCCACCGGCTTTCAGCTCGTCCACACAGGACTGAAGAACCTTAATTTCCCGCACATCGTCGCGGTCGAAAGGAATAATCTGACTCAGCTTGTTTTCCGCCAGATCGATAAGGGTTTCGATAGAACGTTGCGAGAGCATGTGTCGAGCCTCCTCAATGACGCCTCTGTTTTAGGTTAACGACGCCATTTTGGAGGGCCGACATTTAAAAGGGAGTTAACAACGCGAACATTGTTGTCCGCGATCGAGATTTTCGTTCAGGCGGGTTGCCGATCGGTAACAAACCGGTGCCGGCAATTCCATCCATTATCCGCTAGGAATCGCCGAGGCGCTCGGCGACCACGCGCTCGATGGTTTGTTTGAGATCGGGCTGCGATTCCATCAGGGTGCGGAATTCCCGCGCGTTCAGCATCAAGATCTGGCAATAGCTGAGCGCCACCACGTCGGCATTGCGCGGCGCATCGCGCACCAAAGCGATCTCACCGAAGAAATCGCCGCTGCCCAGGCGTATGGGCGAGTCCCCGATATCGACTTCCAGAGCGCCGGTGGAAACGAAATACATGGCGTCTCCGGTTTGGCCCTTGGTGATGACCTTTTCGCCCGGCAATACCAAACGCGGGCGCAGGAGGGCGACGATCTGGCGGATGCG
>PTKB01000162.1 GCA_002937555.1 Alphaproteobacteria bacterium MarineAlpha10_Bin2
TTGCGCGACATGGCGCCGGACCTGGCCGGTCATTTGGCGCCGGACGGGCTCGCCATCCTGTCGGGGCTGTTGCGGCGCCATGAGGAAGGCGTCGACGAGTCCTACCGGAACGCCGGTCTCCGCCTCTTGGATCAAGTTCGGCTGGGAGATTGGTCGACGTTGCTGCTGGCCAATTGAAGAGGCCGGGCGGCAAGCGCGCCGCCCGGCCATTCAAAAAAGAAGACGCTGAGATTAACCGCCGGAAAGCTCGCCATAGGTCACACGGAGATTCCACCGGTGCAAGGCAGTATTAAACTCGCCGAACGGCGCCAAAGGCGAGTCCGATGGTATGACATAGGCGGCGGGGAGCGGCGTTGCCGTGCAATGTCTGTTCCAGCGTGTGGCCTTGCAGCCGCGCGCTGCGCGCCATCTGCACAAGATCGTTGAGGTAGGCGAGATTACGGCCGAGCGCAGCACCGGTTGTGGGCAACCCGTGGCCAGGAATGATGGTGCGCGCATCAACGCTCCGCGCGAAGCGAGCGAGCGTTGCGTGATAGTCCGCCGCACCGCCCTCGATGAGAAATGGAATGATGGCCTCGCCGAGCACTAGGTTGCCAGTCCAGGCGGTCCTTGCTTCCGGCACATAGACGACGGTGTCGCCCGGCGTGTTGCCGGCGCCGAAGTGATAGAGCTCGACGACAAGCCCGCCGAGATCGATCCGCATGGTTTCATTGAACGTGATGTCCGGCAGCCGGAGCCGCGTGTCGCGGAGAATGGTGGCGTCATTGTCGACCGCGGCCAACATGAGAATCTTCTCATGCTCGAAATCCTTCATCCGGTCGGCGGTGAGTCGATGCGCGACAATTTGGGTTTCCTCCGGAAAGGCATAATTTCCGAAGGTGTGATCGCCGTGAAAGTTGGTGTTGACCAGATAGAGGATCGGCTTGTCGGTGACCTCGCGCACACGGGCCTGGATCTGGCGCGCCATGGCGCCGTCAATATGGGCGTCGATCACGAGCACGCCCTTTTCACCGACCACGAAACCGGAATTGTCGATCGGCGGCTTGTTCGAGACGAGGGCATAGACACCGGGCGCGAGTTCACGCGTTTCGAGCACGGCTTCGCCCGGGTGGAGCGGCGGCACGGGAAAACCCTCGGCGATGGCGCTCGGCGCCGATTCGGCGCGGGCCGCGGTGAGTTGGCCGGCGCTAAGCAGAACAAACGCGCCGATGGCTAATGCAATGATTGCTGAGAATCTTATGACTTCCTCCTTGGTTGGGGCGTTTAAGCAATTACTTGCAGAACCGGTGCCGCAGCTTCTGCATTAGGCAATAAATTGAGCTGCTGACGCTCTGCGGTGGCGCGCCATTCGGCGCTGTCTTGAGACCGGACCGGATTGTTCAGAAGCGGATAGCCACGCGCGCGCTCCCAGGCTTCCAGGTCCGGCGCCTTGGTCGCCAGCATTTTCATCAGAGAGCCGATAGCGCCAACTTTCGACCCGATCTTGAGCTTCGGGTGAATAAGCGATGGGTTGTCGATGTAGCGGCGTGCGATCGATTCAAAATCCTCCGGCGCTCGGCCAGTGACCTCGATCACGTGGTCGGTCGGCCCGCCGGCGGCGAAGGCACCGTCCCTGATGTCCGCTGCGTAGTACCGCAGGTGGGCGATCTCAAGCAGCGAATATCCCTGGGCAACGGCCGCCTTGCTGAACATCTTGAACGGGACATCCTTGTAGCTGACCTTGCGTCCCAGAACATGGCCAAGGATCCCGGCAATGTCCTGTGGCGAAACCAACGCGGGTCCTGTCGGTCGGTAGCTCTTGCCGATGTGATTGGCTGGCTCGGCCAGTACGCCGACCGCAACACGAGCGATATCCTCGTTCGACGGCGGTGCATTGAGGCCGGCGCCGAAGGGCCCCATCAGCATGCCGAAATGTCTCACCGCCGGCAGGCCCAAGAGATAGATGTAGGCAAATATCCCCGGATTGATATGAACGACGTCGACCGACGGCATCCAGCGATAGACCTGGTTGGAAATCCAATGCTCCCGCGTAACGACCGAGGGGTGAGCGGCTTGGGGAGTCCATTGGCTCATCAGCGCGACGACTTCCAGTTTGGCCTCTTCCGCCGCTATGGCGAATAGCATCGTGTTGTGCAGAAGGTTGAAAGTGAAAGGCGGGCAGTGATAGGCGCGTTAGACGCCAACCATCGACTGTCTTAGATCCCGATAATCATACATATCGCCAACAAATAACTCGGCACCGGCAACTTCCAACGCCGTTGCGCGAGCGTCCTTGCGGCGCACAAATGCGCGTACGGGAAATCCGCGTTCGAGCAGCTGGTGAACGGCGGCGGCGCTGGTTCGGCCCGTGGCCGCGGTGATGAGAATCTTGGGCTTGGTCATGATAATTCTCCATTGGTTGGTTGGGTTTGAATAAAATGTATATGCAAGTTATTCGCTAAATTATTTCCCCATCGCGGCGGCCTCGATTTGCCGCCGGCCGGCGATCAGGCGTGCTGCGCGGCGATAAGAAATCGCTTGGGAAATCAGGCCGAACAGCATCGGCAGAACAAACGCCTGGCCAATAAGTGCGGCCGGTAAGTTGGCCAAGTCAGCGCCATCCATCAGCGCGGCGAAAACAACGATCGAAGTGTTCACCGAGCCAACGATCAAGCCCATGGCCACGGATCTGAGCGGGATCGCGTGCGACACAGCGGTTGTTACAAATTTTTCTCGTGGGAGTGCCTGAACGCCGAGCGCATCCAGGTGTGCGCGGCGGATGCCGAGAATTTGCGAAACCGCAACGACGATGAACGGTGTTGCGTAGACCAGAACAAGCGGAAGAAGTTGCACTTTGCCGCCGCCGAAGACGGCGCCTGATTGATTGGCCAACGTTAGCGCCGTGCCCAAAATTAGTGCCACAATTCCGGCTCGGCGAACTACGTTCGCGTTAAGGAACGAAAAAAATGTAGGTTGCTTCGAGACAGCGCGTCGCGCGATCATCCCTGGATATGTGTGTGTCATTTCGGCCTTCTCCGTAATAAATGTAGATACATCTTTTTTTATAAATAAAAGCTTCAGTCCTGTTGTGCGATGTCGGCCGATGTTGCCAATGCGGTCAGAAATTGCGGCCACTGCTCGTCTCCGAGCCCGGTAACGAACTGCGCCTGCACCTGTCGCCACAAGGGGACGGCTTTGGCGAGGACGCGCTGTCCCGGGGCGGTGATCGAGACCAGGCGAACGCGTTGATCGCTGTCGCGATCGATCTCGATCCAGTTGTTCTTGAGCAGGGGTTTAAGGTTCCGGGTCAGGGTTGTCCCATCCATGCCCAGTATTGCGGCCATGTTGCTTTGCCGAATCTGGCCGCGTTTGTTGAGAACGGAAAGCATGGTGAACTGCGTCGCTCTCAGCCCGGCCGGCCGCAACGCCCCGTCATAGGCTTGAGTCACCATCCGCGTGGCGCGGCGCAGGTTCGCGCAAGCGCAAACTTGGATGTCCGGAGCATCGGCTATGGTCGGGTTACAGTTCATGAAATATGTATATACAAGTATAATTGTTCCTGTCAAGCCTAAAAAACGTACGGGGCGAGCGAAAAGGCACAATGGCGCTTGAAGCGTGCGTTCGTGAGCTAGTACAAATGGCGCCATGCACGACAAAACTCTCACTTACGAAGGCGATGACAATTTAGCCGATCTCCTGCGGACCGCTGGCGTGCCGGCCTCGCTGGCCGAGGTCAAGGCGCTGCTCGCCGGAATCGCCGCAGCGCCCCGTCCGCTTGACGATGACGACTGGCTGCGCCTGGTTGCGCCCGCCATCGATGGCGCGCTGCGCGGTCAGCTTGTGGCGCTGCGCGAGACATTGGCGTCGGCGGACGACGGCATCGGCGAAGCGGGCGCCTCGGCGGCGCGCCTTGCGGATTTGCGCGCGGCGCTCGGGCACCATGGCCTCGACGGCTTCGTGGTGCCGCTTGCCGACGAGCATCAGGGGGAGTATGTCGCCCGGCGCTCGCGCCGCCTCGCCTGGCTTACCGGTTTCACCGGCTCGGCCGGCATCGCGCTCATTTTGGCCGATAAAGCCGCTCTCTTTACCGACGGCCGCTACACGCTGCAAATCGAGAACCAAACCGATGGCGCGCTCTATGAGCGCCATCACATCACCGAATCGCCGCCCGCTGGATGGCTTGAGGACAATCTTTCCGCCGGCATGAAATTGGGCTTCGATCCGTGGCTGCACAGCGCCGATCAGCGCCGCCGCCTGGGCGAGGCCTGCGCGCGGGCCGGCGCCGAACTCAGCGCTTGCGCCGCCAACCCGCTCGACGAAGTTTGGCACGCCCAGCCACCGCGGCCCGTGGCGCCCATCGTGCCGCAGGACATTCGCTTCACCGGGCGCGGATCGGCCGAAAAGCGGCGCGAGATCGCCAGCCAGGTGAAACAGGCAGGCGCGGCGGCGGCATTTTTGAGCGCGCCGGATTCGATTGCCTGGCTGCTGAATGTGCGCGGCGCCGACGTGAAATGCACGCCGCTGCCTCATTCCTTTGCTTTACTCGAGGCGGACGGCCGGGTGCAATGGTTCGTCGATTCGCGCAAACAGGTCGCGGAACTTTCCGCCCATCTCGGCAATGAGGTTTCGTCCCAGCCGCCGGATCAACTGGGCGTCGCTCTCGATTCCCTCAGCGCTGCCGGCCAGGCGGTGTTGATCGATCCCGCAGGCGCGCCGGACTGGGTCGTGCGGCGCCTCAAGCAGGCGGGCGCTACGATCGTCAATAAACCGGACCCCTGCGCGTTGCCGAAGGCGCGCAAGAACGACACGGAATTGGACGGCATCCGCGCCGCCCATCTCCGTGACGGCTTGGCGCTGACGCGCTTCCTCTATTGGCTTGCCGCACTAGACGGCTCGGAAGGGGTCACCGAGTTGGTTGCGGCGGAGAAGCTCGCTGCATGCCGAGACGGCGGCGCGCATTACCGGGGGCCCAGTTTTGACACCATCTCCGGTGCCGCGGCCAATGGCGCCATCGTGCATTACCGCGTCACGCCCGAGAGCAACCGGGCGCTCGAAGCCGGCACGCTCTATCTGGTCGATTCGGGCGGTCAATATCTCGACGGCACAACCGATGTTACCCGCACCGTCGCCATCGGCGCGCCGACGGCGGAGTATCGCGACCGCTTTACCCGGGTACTGAAGGGTCACATCGCGTTGGCGCGGGCGCGTTTCCCGGTCGGTACCACCGGGACCCAGCTCGACAGCCTGGCGCGCCAGTTTCTGTGGCAGGCGGGACTCGATTACGACCATGGCACCGGCCATGGCGTGGGTACCTATCTGAACGTGCATGAGGGGCCGCAGCGGATTTCCAAACATACCAGTCAGGCGGCGCTTGAACCCGGCATGGTCGTTTCCAACGAACCCGGCTATTACAAAGCCGGCGCCTACGGCATCCGCGTCGAGAATTTGGTGACGGTCGTTGCTCTGGCTGGCCTCGAAGGAGCCGATCGCCCGACTCTCGCATTCGAAACGCTGACACAGGCGCCGATCGACCGCGCGTTGGTGGAAACTGCGCTCATGGACGATGCGGAAATGGACTGGCTAGACGCCTACCACGCCATGGTCCGAGAGCGTCTGACACCGGAATTGGCGGCGTGGCCGGATGTCGCCGAATGGCTGCAAGGCGCGGCGGCGCCGTTGGATCGCGCCTCCGCCTAGCGCTTCCCGGCGGCGATGAGATAAGCGATCACATCGGCCCGCTGTTGCGCGCTCTCCAGCACAAATTCTATCTCCGTCCCGGGTAGGATGGCTTGCGGGTCGGCGAGCCAGCGGTCGAGCAGTTCAGGCGTCCAGGCAAATCCTGCGCCGGCCAGCGCCGGCGAATAATCATGGTCCGCCGCCATGCCGGCGATGCGGCCGACCACCTGGTAGAGATTGGGGCCGAAGGTGCCGGTTTTTCCTTGCCGCACCGAATGGCAGTTGCGGCATTGCTTGAAATCCTACCGCCCCGCCGAGCTGTTGCCTTCGGCGCGGGCCGGCGAGCCGACGAGTAGGGGCTGCCCGGAAAGAAGCGCCACGGCGAGAAGCGATACTAGAAGGCGTGCAATTCGCATCAACCCAGCATGCTGAACTGCCGCATGGTTCTCAAGTCTATCCGGCGTGAAGTGGCGCGCCGTCCGAGAGCTGGTGTAGCGCGGCGCCGACGGGTAGTGGCGGCAATGAATTTGCTCCTC
Source organism: Alphaproteobacteria bacterium MarineAlpha10_Bin2 (assembly GCA_002937555.1). Lineage (GTDB taxonomy): Bacteria > Pseudomonadota > Alphaproteobacteria > UBA828 > UBA828 > PTKB01. The sequence continues at coordinate 6,192 of PTKB01000162.1, forward strand.
CATACGCCGGATTGTGGCCCGCCGGCGATGCCC
>PTKB01000163.1 GCA_002937555.1 Alphaproteobacteria bacterium MarineAlpha10_Bin2
CGAAGGGTTTGATCACCCCGCCGGCACCACCAATTTCGCCGGAGACTTGGACGGCTTTGCGCATTTCCTCTTCGGAGCGCGCCCGGCCGATCAGATAGACGTTGGAAAACGCATCCACCGCGACGCGTAAATTGACATCCGCGATGCCCGCCGTTTCGATCAATCTGATGCCGACGCTCGCATCGAGTTCCAGGGCGTCCACCCAATCGAGCATTTCCGCCTCGCGCGCTTCCTGATCCGCCTCGCTCATATATTGGACATGCCAATAAAGCTCCTTGATCCCTTCAACGGCTTCCACTCCGGCGAGAAATTCCTCAAAAAGCTGTACGTCGTCGAACAATCCCGTTACCAGAAGGCGTTGCTCGTAAATCTCGGTCGACGCCTTGATCGTGCCGAGATCCGCCATGACGACGTTGACCTTCACGACGATCTCATTGTCCTTGAATATATCGGAACTGCTGCGCGCCTCGATGGCCCGGTCGATCAAGGTCTTGGGCGCGATCAATATATCGTCGAGAAGCCCGGCCGATGCCGGAGGCACACTTGGCGGCGCAAAAAGGGAGACGATCGCGGCGACGAAAACGGTGCTGAGAAAGATGCGCATGAATGCTCTCTTTTCCGAAGTGTTGACAAGACGGACGGCGCCTAATTTGGCGCGTATGAAGTGATTTGGCGATGCGAAACAGACATTTCAAATTTTAGTTTAGTTTGATACTTCCATTTGCATATCACCGCGCCGCGGCATATACATCCTACATCAGTCTTCGACAAATCGATGTATCCTGCTTGGTTATCACGCCACGCTGCAATACTTCGTGGAGATCGGCGTGCTGAGAACCGTCCGCAATAACGTTGCGGATGACCGTAACGATAAAGAGAGCAAGAGTAATATGAGTGTAGGAACCGTGAAGTGGTTCAATTCCGTCAAGGGGTATGGCTTCATCAGCCCGGATGATGGTTCAAAGGACGCATTCGTCCATATTTCCGCCGTTGAGCGTGCCGGTTTGCCGGGTCTCGCGGAGGGGCAACGGGTCGAATTCGAACTGCAACCGGGTAAGAACGGCAAGAGTTCGGCCGAGAACCTGGTTCTCGTCGAATAACAGGCGTTTCGGGGTGGCGATTCCCTGCTGACTATTTGGGGATATTGCCGCCTCACCGGCCTTGGGCCAATGTCCCGGCAAGCGTGTACGGATTGCCGGGAAGCACCGCAGCCCACCTTTAGAGCGGTGCATGTAGCGCTCGCGCCGGCGGATCTGCCAATCGAAACCTAGCCGAACGTTAGAGGGTGGGATACGGCCTAAAATCAAACGATTTTAGGCCGAGCGTGGGAGCTTTTTACTTTTTCGAAGCGCCCGGCAGCGGAAATCTTCAACAGATCAAATTATCGGTTTTATGCCGGCGTCACGCGCTGGCGGACCGTGCCGAAGGTGACGCCGCGCAGAAGCTGGTTCTGCAGCACAAACGTCACCAGTACGACGGGGATGAGATAAATCGTCTCAATCGCCGCGAGCAATGTCCATTGCACGCTGACGCCGCCGCCCAGATTGGCGCCCATTGCGACCGGCACCGTGCGCGTCCCGGACCCGGTCAATAACAGCGCCATGAGAAATTCGTTCCAGGTAAGAATGAGGCCGAAGGTGACGGTCGCAGCCAGGCCGGCCTTAACCTGGGGCAGGCAAATGCGGAAAAAAATGCGCCACTCCGAGCTGCCTTCGGTACGCGCGGCATCTTCCACATCGCGCGGTAATTCGTCGAAAAAACTCTTCATGATCCAGATGGTGAATGGAAGATTAAAGGCGGTATAGAGGAGGATGATACCGAGATAGCCGCCGGCCAGGCCGGTCAGGCGAAACATCACAAAGATCGGAATAATGACGATAATCGGCGGCAACATCCGCGTCGTCAGAATGATGAACAGATAGGTGTCGTTGCCTTTCAGCGGCCAGCGCGAAAACGCATAGGCCGCGACCGTGCCGAGGATGAGCGCGAGGCCAACGCTGGCGCCGGCGATAAAGATGCTGTTGAAGAAATAGAGGCCGAACTGGGTATCCACAACTTCGCCGCCCGAGTGATAGGCGCGGCGGAAAACTTGGATGAAATTGTCGAATGTCGGCGTGAACCACATGGTCGGCGTCAGCGCGTCGCGCGGCGATTTGAACGCCGTCAGAACGATCCATAACACGGGCAGGAAATATACCAAGCCGACCAGGGCACAGATTGCCGTGCGTCTCCATCCGGCCGTGCCGACCTGGTAGCGCCGTCGAAACATCTAGTGCCGCACTTGCCAAGTGAGAATTATCGTGCTCATGGCGGGGCTGCTCCGCACATTCGTTCGAGCATGAAATAACACGCCCTCAGGCGAATAAACAGGTCGCGAACTACGCCTTCAGGGCCGCGACTGTTCTCTCCTCTTCCCGCTCTGAGGCGATATGCCGGGATGTCACTCGGGCGAAGGTCTTGCGGTAATCCGGATTTTCGGTGCCGCAAATGCGGTCCCACCAGGTGAAATAGAGCCCGAAATTTCCCGCTTTGGCGCTGTGGTGCAAATCGTGATGGGTGTTGGTCGTCAAAATGCCGAAAACGGTATGGGCCGCGGTGCCGCGCGGAAACAATTCGAACCCGCTATGGCCGATCACATTGCGCAGGATCATGTGAACCATGAAAAGATAAATGACCGTGACATGGAGTGGCAGCACAAAAACTAGAATTGTTAGAAACATGGTCTGAACCACGGCCTCCAACGGCGCAAAGGCATAGGCCGCCCAAGGCGACGGGCTGCGCGAGGTATGATGCAGCCGGTGAAACGCATGGAAGAGGCGCCGATGGTGCATCAGGCGGTGGGTCCAATAAAAATACGCATCGTGCAGGACGATGGCGGCGACAAGACTAAAGGTGCCGTAGAGCCAGCCGTAATCGGAGAACTCTGCGTATACGAGCGTCCAACCCTCGGTCATGAACAGATAGATACAAAAGCCGTTCAGCGCGAACACCAGCGCCGTCAGGATCGAATAGCGCACTTCGCGCCGGATCGTGGCCGCGGACGAGAAACCGGGTTGGATCTTGCGCCCGCGCAAGGGATTGCCCTTCCAGCGATATAAAAAGAGAAACGCCGCGCTCGCCGGAATAATGATCAGCAAAAGCTGACCGCCGAGAAGCATCAGCCAGGCCGGCAGCACCGCGATGAGATCTTCGAAACCGGCCATGGGCGCCTTTCTGCATCCTGCCTTGGAACTTCCGCCGCAGGCACACCGCTCGGCCTATCTGCGCTGAAAAAGCTGGCGACCCCTACGAGAATTGAACTCGTGTCTCCACCTTGAAAGAGTTGATAAGTAGTCCGTAGGCGTTCGCGGGAGTTCCAGTAACTATTTGATTCGCAAATGTGTTTTGTAGCCTTCCTCTCTTGTACGTGTGCGTTCGTGCCCGTATATTACGTACACGTTACGTACGGAACAGATATTCGGAGGGCAGAGTATGCCGCGACAGGTCAAAGACGCAAGGCTTGATACTCGCGAGAAGCGGAAGAAATTGGAGCGCCGTCGCGAGCCCCATTGGCGGAAGCTGGATCGTGGTTCGCACCTGGGATACCGGAAGGGCGCGGAAGGCGGCTATTGGGTTGTCCGCCGGCGTACCGAAGAAGGGCGATACCAATTTCATTCTCTCGGCAACGCCGACGACGGCGCGCGAGACGCTGACGGAACTGAAATCCTCGATTTCTATCAGGCTCAAGATCAGGCTCGGGGCTGGCTCGTACAGCAAGCGCTGCCAGTCACCGAACAGGAGGATGACGCCTACACTGTCAAAGCCGCTTTGGCCGATTACATGTCGTGGTACGAAACTCACGGGAAGGGCGCGGCGACGCACCAGTACAGCGTAGACGCATTCATAAATCCGGACCTCGGCCATATCGAACTGTTCGCATTGACGGCCAAGCAAATTCGCGACTGGCACAAGGAACTGGCCGAGAAGCCGCCCCGCGTTCGCCGCAGCAACGGATCATCGGAAGTACGCTACCGCGACACTTCGGACGATCCGGACGCGGAGCGCAAGCGGAGGGCATCGGCGAATAGGGTGCTGGCGGTTTTGAAGGCTGCGCTAAACCATGCCTGGCACGAAGGCAAGGTCGCGAGCGACGATCCCTGGCGGCGGGTGAAACCGTTTCGCAATGTCGATGCGCCCCGCGTTCGGTATCTCACACAGGCCGAATGCGTCCGCCTCGTTAATACCTGTCCGCACGACCTTCGTGCGCTTGTGCAGGCTGCTTTATCGACAGGTTGTCGCTTTGGCGAAATTACCGCGCTTCGTGTGTCGGACTTCAACGCTGATTCTGGCACGCTGCTTATCAGCGAAAGCAAATCAGGCAAGTCGCGTCATGTCGTCTTGACCGACAAAGGGCAAAAGTTCTTCGCTTCCACCACGGCTGGCAGGCCCGGCAATGAAACACTGTTCCGACAGGTCAACGGCGAGCCGTGGAAGAAGGGCTTTCAACGCCGCCCGCTAATCGCCGCATGCGAGAGAGCGGGCATATCCCCTGCCCTGCCTTTTCACGGGCTCAGGCACACATATTGCAGTCACCTCGTTATGGCTCGCATCCCACTTGAAGTGATCGCCAAGAACCTCGGGCATTCCGATACGCGGATGGTCGAAAAGCATTATGGCCACATGGCGCCGAGCTATGTTGCCGACACGATCCGCGCGGCGGCACCCGACCTTGGTGTAATTGAACAAAGCAACGTAGCCGAGTTGGGTAGAGCGAGTGCCTGAACCTTCGCAAAAAGATATCGAGGAGCTTGAACAGAGCAGAAGGGCTGCGGTTCGGAATTACAGGGTTATAAAGAGCGATGTCGCTAGAACGCCCCCGCCCGAAAGGCGCGAAGATAAATTCACTAAAATCTTCCGGCAGTTAGATCGCGCTGGCCGGGATAAGCCAGGCGACGACTTGTCCGTTAAACGGGCTGAACTCTTCCGGGGTTTAGCCAGGGACCTCTTGCCCTTTGCCACAGAATTTAGAGCGCCAGAGAATATTATCGCCGCCCTAAATCGCATTGCGAAATCGCTCTCAACAAAAATTGGTGTCGTTTCGCGCGATGACCTAAACCAAGTCAAATTCTGGGCAAAAAAATCGAGGGACATTGCACAAATATCTCGGGTGAGGCGCAAGCAAAATAATGTTCCCGACAACCGTGGTGATCATGCTCTACAGCAATTTATCCAAGAGATGTGGGGTGTATATTTCGACCATTACCACGCCATCCCAAAGGGCGTGAAATTTATCGAATTCTGCACTTCTGCGCTTGATGGCGTAGACGATAAATTTGATTCCGACGAAACCTGGAAGAAACGTATTGAGCGGATTGTTTCACTCGGCCCTCTGTATAAGTCACTATAACATAACTGTTTTTTTTAAAATAAAACTGTCCCCAACCCCTCACGCTGATTGTGCTGTAATTGGTTTATCGACGGCAATGAACGCGTTCGTGTTCGCCAAGTTACAGCCGTCGATCTAGGGCGGACGCGGCGCGAAGGGGTGTATTCATATGCCATTTCACGACGACCTGGACGGCGCGTACGACATCGACGGGCTGTGCGACGATTACCTAAATTGGCCCGCGCCCAAACAGCGCCGCGTTCTGTACCTGGACGGTGAGATGCCCGCACCGACGATGCAAGAGCGCGCACGTGCCATCGCGGGCTTCGATCCGCCGGATGATCTTGACGAATGGTTTCGGCTTGTAACGCCGGATTTGCAGGAGCACAGCACGCCAGACCTCTCCACGAAGGATGGACAGGCACGGCTTGAGCCGTATCTGACCGACGTCGATGTCGTTGTAATCGACAACCTCAGCACGCTGTGCCGCACCGGTGTCGAAAACGAGGCTGAAAGCTGGCTGCCGGTGCAAGGGTGGCTGCTTGTGCTTCGACGTCGCGGCATCAGCGTTATGGTGATCCACCATGCAGGTAAGAGCGGCCTGCAACGCGGCACCAGCAGGCGCGAGGACGTTCTGTGATCTTCCCCATTTGAGTGGTCCAGTTTAAATGTTAGTGCATGGCCGGCTTTTGGTACATCGGGACGACGGTTTCCGGGGCCGCTGGGCGGTAGCCCAAAGCACTGTGCGGTCTCTTGGTGTTGTAGTGTTTTGTCCATTCTTCGATGACGATTTGTGCCTCCTTCAGGGAATAGAATAGCTC
>PTKB01000164.1 GCA_002937555.1 Alphaproteobacteria bacterium MarineAlpha10_Bin2
CGCCGCCGGAGAGCCCGGTCCCGGCGCCGCGCGGCACCACTTTCACGCCCTCCCGGGCACAATAGGCGAGAAGCCGCGACACTTCCTTGGTGGTGCCCGGCAAGGCGACCAGCAGCGGCATCTGGCGGTAGGCGCTCAGGCCATCCGATTCATAGGTTTTGAGCGACGCGTCGTCGGCCATGACATGGGCCTCGCCGACAATATCCTCAAGCGCTGCGGCAATCTCGGCGCGGCGGCTGAGGATGGCTTCGTCGGGCGCGGGCATTTGCATGGCGGCGGTTCGCTGCGAAAGGAAAGCGGGTCGCCGACAGTGTACGAATTCCGCTGTTCATCGGGCAATAGCGCAAACGCACGGCACGGCCAGGGGCCGCGAACTTACATATGGGGAACGTTTCCCGGCGGCGGCAAGGCTCCGGGGGCGGGCGGGCTTAGCCCTGGCGCGCCTTGAAGCGCGGGTTGCGCTTGTTGATGACGTAAACCCGGTCCTTGCGGCGAACGATGCGGCAATCCTTGTGGCGCCGCTTGGCCGCGCGCAACGAGTTGAGAACTTTCATGGTTCCGGCTTTCTTCGGGCAAAATCGATAGCGCGCGGAACATAGGCGCGGCGATTGCGGCTGTCAACGCAGCGCAGGCGCGGATCGGACCAGGTGGCGGCTTGGCGGCCATTGCCGGTCGGCGCCAGCGCTACCTCATCCGGCGCTTCCTCGGGCGCCGGTTCGGCTTCATCTCGGGCCTGGTAATAATAGCCCCCCCACCAAGCCTGCAGGCGCTTGGTCAACTGGCTTTGCTTGATCAGATTTGGGGACAGCTGAGGTAAACGCATCGCCGGGTTTGCACCAAACTAGAATTGGCGCCCGATCATCGGCTTCAATGCTTAAAAGAGTCTAAATTTCAGTGCTTTCGCACCGGCACGTCAGGCTTGCGCCAACTCTTGGCGCTGTACGCCCAATCCGTCGATTTCGAGCTCCATCACATCGCCCGGGGCGAGATATGTCGGCGGTTTCATGCCCATGCCGACGCCCGGCGGCGTACCCGTGGCGATCAAATCGCCCGCTTCCAGCACCAAGAATTGGCTCAAATACCACACCAAATGGGCGACACCGAAAATCATCGTGCCGGTGTTGCCGTTCTGGCGAATGTCGCCATTGACCGAAAGCTTCATCGCCAATGCTTGCGGATCGGCGATCTCGTCGCGGCTCACCAGCCACGGCCCGGTCGGGCAGAAGGTCTTGGCCGATTTGCCTTTGATCCAAGTCGGCCCGCGGTTGATCTGGAAATCGCGCTCCGAGACGTCGTTGACGATACAATAGCCGGCGACATGGTCGATCGCCGCCGCCTCGTCGGCTACATAGCTCGCCTCCTTGCCGATCACCACGCCAAGCTCGACTTCCCAATCGGTTTTGACGCTGGTGCGCGGAATGAGGACCGTGTCATTGGGGCCGCAATAGGAGCTCGGCGCCTTGGTAAAGAGTACCGGCTCGGACGGCACATCCATGCCCGCCTCGGCTGCGTGATCAGCGTAATTGAGGCCGATGGCGAGGATGTTGCCGGGCCGCGCGATCGGCGCGCCGATGCGCTCGGCCGCGGTGTCGACAACGGGAAATCCGTCGACGCCTTCGCTGAGGCGCGATTCGAGCGCCGCCATGCCGCCGGCCGCCAGCCAGGCGCCGTCATACTCGTCCACCACGGAAGACACATCGATTACGCTTCCGTCCGCTATGCGCAACGCCGGCCGTTCGTGGCCCGCTGCGCCTACGCGCATCAGTTTCATTTATTTGGCTCCAAATTTATTCGTTGCTTTGTGGGGCGGAAGATATCTCCGGACCTCGGCCCGCCGCAAGCTCGGAAGCGGCTATGTCGGAGATAACCATGAAGCCCGGCGCATGGGTGATGCAGATGTCGGGCCGGGCCTGTTTGATCGCCATCTGCGGCGTGACCCCGCAGGCCCAGAATACAGGGATTTCGCCGTCTTCGAGGGGCACCGCTTCGCCGAAATCGGGCGCCATGATGTCGCTGACGCCGATCGCCTCGGCATTGCCGATCTGCACCGGCTCGCCGTGCGCGCGCTCGAACTCGGCGCAAATTGCCGCCGCGCGGTGGGCATGCTCCGGAAACATCGGGCGCATGGAAACCACCATCGGGCCGGCGAACGGGCCGGCCGGAACGGTTGCGATATTGGAGACGAACATGGGCACGCCCATATTGCGCTCAATATGGCGGAGCGGAATGCCGTGTTCCAGCAATGCTGCTTCGAAACTGTAGGAGCAGCCGAGAACGAAGCCGACGAAATCATCTTCCCAGACGTCGCGGATGTCGGTGGTCTCGCGCTCCAGCTCGCCATGGCGGTAGATGCGGTAAAGCGGCACGTCGGTGCGCAGGTCGAAATCCTCGGCCAGGGTGGGCAGCGCCGGATCGCCCGGCTTCGAGACGGCGAGCAAGGGACAGGGCTTAGGATTGGCCTCGCAATAGCGGTGAAAATCATCGGCCAGAAAGGACGGCAGGATGACGAGGTTTCCTTGTACGCAATGGGGTGCGGCGCCGGCGGTTTGATCGGCGAACAGGCCGCGGCGAATCTTGGCGCGCAACGCAACCGCTTCCTCGCGCGCGACGCGTATCGCTTCTTGCTGTTCCATCAAGGACCTGCGCGATGGTTAGAATTTGCCGTATTTCAAATAAGCCTGTTTCGGGTCCATGCCGTCAAGAATGGCTTTGCGCACCAAATTTTCGGTCTGCATCATTTTCTCGACATGGGAAACGGTTTGCTCGGCCACCTCGGCGGGGATGATCACCACGCCGTCGCGGTCGCCAAACACATAATCGCCGGTTGCGATGGCGACGCCGCCGATATCGATGGGCTCACCAAAGCGGTCCGGCACCCAAACGCCGACCACGTCGCGCGGCGTGAGATAGCGGCAGAAAACCGGGAACCCCATGTCGAGGATGAACCCGGTATCGCGGCAGCCGCCATCGACGATATAGCCGCGCACGCCGCGGAATTGCAGCGTCTCGGCGGAGAGCTCGCCCATATGGGCGATGGTCGAATCATGCGGCTGGCACAGAACGACGCACTCGGCAGGTGCGCGCGACAGGAACTCGGTCCAGCGCAGCAAGGTCTCATGACCGTCGAGGCCGGGCTCGAGATGGCCATCCATGGTGAACACCCGCCCGGCCAGCTTGTGCGCCGGATCGAGCGGCTGGATGTCGCTCGGCAGGACGCAGTTGGTGCGGCCCAACTCACGCAGCGTATCGTGCAGCGCGCCCGAATAGCAGGCGGCGAGTCTTGCGCTTAGATGATCGGCGGAATCGCCGGGCCGGTTTGCCGCCAAGATTCACCTCTTGCAAGAAAATACGCGCCGCGCGCGCGCTGTTTAGCACATATCCGAAGGTGCGGCTTATTTCCGCTTGGGTGCGAGACCGCGGCCCTTGACCGGCGCGGCGTCGCCGAAGCGGGCGCGCAAGCCGTCGACGGTTTTCTCGAGCACCGCGGCGCGCGCGTCTTCGGCGCCGAACAAATCCGCCTGGGGGATGTTCTCGGCGGACTCAAGGCCGCTCAGGCCGACGCCGATGAGGCGGTAGAGGCGGCCGTCGGCCTCCTTTTCAAGGAGCGGCCGGACGGCCTGGAACAGCACTTCCGCGACCTGCGTCGGCGCCGCCAGGGTGCGCGAGCGGGTGAGTATCTTGAAATCGGCGGTGCGCAGCTTGAGGGTCGCGGTGCGGCCGATCAACTCGCTCTTGCGCATACGCCGGGCGACGCGGTCGCATTGCCGCCAGAGCTTGGCTTCCAGTTGGTCGAAGGCGCGGATGTCCTCACCGAAGGTGGTTTCGGAAGAGACGCTTTTGGCGGCGCGGCCGGGCTTGACCGCGCGCCCGTCTTCGCCGCGCGAGAAGCGCGCGAGACGGGTGCCGATGGCGCCGTAGCGCCCGACCAGTTCGGCTTCCGCATAGTCGCGCAACTCGCCGATCAGGCGGATGCCGTCGCGCGCGAGACGGCGCTCCAGCGCCGCTCCCACGCCCCACATCAGGCTGACCGGCTTGTCGCTGAGAAACGCGCATGCCTCGGCCCGGCCGATGATGGAGAAGCCGCGCGGCTTGTCGAGATCAGAGGCAATCTTGGCGAGGAATTTGTTGTAGCTGAGGCCGACGGAAACGGTGACGCCAAGTTCCGTTTCGATCTCACGGGCGAGCCCGGCCAGGCTGCGCGCCGGCGTGCCGCCATGTACGGCTTCGGTGCCGGAAAGATCGAGAAACGCCTCGTCGATCGAGATCGGCTCGACCAAGGGGGTGCGGGCGACCATCATCTCGCGCACCTGGCGGCCGACGCGCGAATATTTCTCGATGTTGGGCGAGATGACGACGGCGTGCGGGCAAGCTTCGAGCGCTTTGAACATCGGCATCGCCGAGCGGATGCCGTAGCGCCGGGCGATATAGCAGGCGGCGCTGACGACGCCGCGCTTGCCACCGCCGACGAGTACCGGCTTGTCGGCGAGTGTTGGGTCGTCGCGCTTTTCTATGGTGGCGTAGAAGGCGTCGCAATCAACATGGGCGATGACAAGGGCTGTCAATTCACCGTGCCGAAGAATGCGCTTTGAGCCACAAGCCGGACAGGCCTCCGGCGCCGCCGCGTCGTTTCCCTCCCAGTCGCAGTCGCGGCACAAGAGAGCGGGCGGGGTCGGCATCTCAGCGGTCCGGATGATTCTCTGGCCGAAGGGCAAGCATTATGGTTCTATTTATAGCAGATCGGAGCGCCGCCCGGACATGGCCGCCAAGCTAATCCGGGCGTAAAATTGCCGGTCTTGGAGTTGATGATGTCTGACTTGAGCCCGGTTGATGCCCAATTCAACGCCCTTCGGCAAAACATGGTCGGGCAGGTGGCGAATCATGCCAGCCTGGTCGCCGACCGGACGGGCCGGGACATGCTCGGCGAAGCGGTGATGGCGGCGCTCGGCCGCGTACCCAGGCATGAATTCGTGCCGGTGGAGATGAAGCTTCACGCCTATCTCGATTCACCGCTGCCGATCGGCCATGGCAAGACCATCTCGCAGCCCTTTATCGTCGGGCTGATGACCGATTTGTTGGAGTTGAATGACGGCCACAAGGTGTTGGAGATCGGCACCGGGTTAGGCTATCAGGCCGCCGTGCTGGCCGAGTTGGCGGAGGAGGTCTATACGGTGGAGATCGTCGAGGAGCTCGCCCAAGAAGGCAAACAGCGGCTTGAAGCCAGCGGCTACAGCAACATCCAGTTTCGCGTCGGCGACGGCAATCAGGGCTGGCCGGAACATGCACCGTTCGACCGCATTATCGCCACCGCCGCGCCCGACCTGATGCCGCCGGCCCTTCTTGGGCAGTTGAAGGCAGGCGGGCGCATGATCATCCCCGCCGGCCTCGAAGACGAGCAGCAGCTCATGCTGGTCGAGAAAAACGGCGATGGCCGGATTTCGACGCGCGAGATTCTGCCGGTGCGCTTCTCGACCCTGACCTCGCCGTCCTGACGCAATTGTTTTTCGAACGGTATCTGCGCGACTTGCGGCGCCCTTTCGTCATCGCCGGGATGAGATTGGGCTCTGTCATTTAACGTGCCAACGAATTAGATGGAGAACATATGAGCCATAGACGTCTTAAATTTTGGGGTTGGGGACATGAAGACCAGACCTTGTCCGAAACGGAAGCGCGCGACATTGCGGCGCGCATCGGCGGCTTGACGGGATTGTCACCGAACGGTTACATCGCGCCCCCTACCCTGGACGAGATCAGCCTCGACGCGCCGCGGCTAACGGCGCCGGAAAGTCTGGCCAATATATGCTCCACCAGCGCTTACGACCGCGCCGCGCACACATACGGTAAATCCTATCCGGATTATATCCGCGCCTATGCGCGCGATTTTAGCAACGCGCCCGATATGGTCGCATTCCCTGAAAGCGAGAGCGACATTGTGGCGCTACTCGATTGGGCCGACGGCGCCGGTGCGGCGGTGATCCCGTTCGGCTGCGGCTCGACCGTCGTCGGCGGCATCGAGCCGGTGGGCGGCGACGGGTTCAAGG
>PTKB01000165.1 GCA_002937555.1 Alphaproteobacteria bacterium MarineAlpha10_Bin2
CGGGCAACGATACGCTGAGCGGCGGCACGGGCGATGATGAAATACCCGGCGGGACCGGCAACGATATCATGTCGGGAGGCACCGGAATTGACAATTTCACTTTCGCCTCGACGTCGGACGGCGAGGCGAATCCGGGCGATAACGCAGACATTATCGGCGGCGGGTTTCACAACATAATTTCGGATTTTACCTCTGGCACAGACAAGATTTCGCTGACAGATAGCAACTTCAATCTCAGCTCATTGTCCGCCGGCTCCAATTTCCTCACCATCGCGGTGCAATTTGACGGCACCAATACGGCGGCCTCCGGCAGCACCCCTTATCTCGTCGTGGATTCAACGAAAACTCTCTATTTCGATGGCAATGGCGCCGACGGAACCGGCTACACGGTGATGACCGAGAACACGAGGGACGCTCCAGCCATCACAGATATTTTGCTGGTTTAAGGCGAGCGCGATTTTGTAAAATAATCGGCCGCACCGATTAGGTTTGCCACGAACCGATAAGGTTGGCCAAATAGCATCATGCCGGCGCCAGATTTACATTCGCTCGACAGCGACAAGCCCGCCAGCCGCGAATGGCTGAAAGCGGTGATGAAGCCGGCGCGCTCGGGCTTGCGCGAGGCCGTAATGGTTTCGCTGTTCATCAATTTACTGGCGCTGGCGGTGCCGATCTTCGTCCTGCAGGTCTATACCCGCGTGGTCTTCAGCCATGGTGTCAGCACGCTTTATGCCCTGTTGATTGGCGTTATGGCGGCGCTGGCATTCGATTTTGTCATTCGCCAGGCGCGCAGCCGCATGTTGCAGCGCGTCGCACTACGCATCGACGTCACGCTCGGGCGCGCGCTATACGACAAAATCTCCGCCCTGCCGCTACGCACGCTCGAAGCCCGGCCATCCAGCTTTTGGCAGACTTTGTTCCGCGATACCGAGGTGGTGCGTAATACGTTTTCAGGCTCCACCGCGGTGCTGTTGACCGATCTCCCTTTCGCGGTGTTGTTCGTGGCGATCATTTACATCATCGCACCGCCGGTAGTGTGGGTGCTGCTGATTGCGCTGCCGGTCTTCATCATCGTCGCCATCATATCCGGGCGCATGATGCAGACCGCGACCAAGGGCGAGCGCCAAGCCGGCATCGGCCGCGACGCGTTTATCACCGAAATGTTGCAGGGCCGCTCCACCATTAAGGCGCTGGCGCTGGAAAGAACGATTAAGCCGGCATGGGAAGAGAAGCACGCCGACACCATCGAGCGCGCCCTGGTGCGCGGCGGGCGCACCGACACATTCAGCAATCTCGGTATGACCCTCACCATGCTGACCACCATCGCTCTGGTCACCACCGGCGCGCTTGCCATTATCGACCTCAGGCTGACCATCGGTGCGCTGATCGCCTCGACCATGCTCGGCAACCGGGTGATCGGGCCGTTCAACCAGCTCGTCGGAAACTGGCGCAACTACGCCAATTGCCGCCAGGCGCTAAAGCGCCTCGATGCGGTGTTCGCGCTCGCCGAAGACCGGACCGAGCGCAGCATCCGCTTGAACCGCCCGGAAGGCCGTTTGACCCTGGAGGCGGTCAGCTTCGGTTACGAGGATGGACGCCCGCCGGTGATCGACAATCTTTCGATGGAAGTCAAGCCGCCGGGCATGCTGGGCGTGGTGGGGCGCAACGGCTGCGGCAAGACGACCCTTCTGAAGATGATGCAGGGCCTTTATGCGCCGACCAGCGGGCGCGTGCTGCTCGACGGCGGCGACACCAGTCAGTTCTCGCGCCACGACCTCGCCACTTGGATCGGCTATGTGCCGCAGGAGTGTTTTCTCTTTGCCGGCACGATCCGCGAAAACATCGCCATCACCGATCCCGAGGCCAGCGACGAGGAAATCGTCAAAGCGGCGACGCTCGCCGGTGTGCATGAATATGTCATCGACCTGCCGGACGGCTACGCCACCGAGATCGGCGAGGCCGGCTCACGTCTCTCCGGCGGGCAACGCCAGCGCATCGCCATCGCCCGAGCGCTGCTGCCGGATCCGCCGATCCTTCTGCTCGATGAAGTGTCGGGCAATCTCGACATGCAGGCGGAGATTGCCCTGCGCGATACGCTGAGCGAATTGGCGCGCGACCACACCATCGTCGTCGTTACCCACACCCCCGTCCTGTTGCGTGCCTGCAACAATATCATGGCGCTCGAACGCGGTCGCATTGCCATGGGCGGGCCGACCCAGGAAATCTTGCCGCGCTTGTTCGGCGGTGGACCGAGGCCGGCGGACGCCGCGTTGGAAGCGCAGGAAAAAGACGTTGCCCTCGCCGCAACCGCGGAGAAATCGCAATGAACCGGCTCGATGGACTCGAAACCAAAGCCCGCGCCAGGGGTTGGCGGCGCAGCGCCTTTCTGATCATCCTGGCAATCGCGGTACTGCTCACATGGGCCAATTACGCTGAGTTGGAAGAAGTTGCGGTGGCCAGCGGCGAAGTCGTGCCGCAGGGCCAGGTCAAGGTGATCCAGCACCTTGAAGGCGGCATTATTAGCCAGATTTTCGTCACCGAAGGCACGATCGTAGAAGCCGGCGACCTGCTGTTGCAGCTCGACCGCGGCATTACCGGGTCGAACCGCGACGAAGTACAAATCGAATTGGATGGCTTGATTTTGACCCGGGTCCGCCTGGTCGCCGAATCTCAGGGCACGGAACTGGTGTTTCCCGAAGCGGAATCGGCACGGCAGCCGGAATTGGTTGTGGCGGAGAGACAAACCTTTGAGGGGCACAAGCTTGAGCTCGCGAGCACCATCACCGTGTTGCGCGAGCAGCAACGCCAACGCGAATTGGATGTTCGGCAAATCCGCGCTCAGCTTAACTCGGTTAGGAACAATTTAGCCCTCACGCTCGAGCGTTTCGTCATGTCGGAGGAACTGCTCTCCGAAGGCCTGACGCCGAAGATCGACCATGTTCAGATCAAGCAGGAGGTCGAAGAATTACAGGGTGAGATGGAGGAGCTTAAATCCGCGATTCCGCGCGCGCAGGCGAGCATCGCCGAAGCTTCGGGGCGCATCAAGGAGGAGAAACTGCGCGCCAAGCGGATCGCTCTCGAAGAGAAGAGCGCGGTCGAGCGGCGCATTGCCGCCGCCCGTGAGAAACTCAGCCGCGCCACCGACCAGGTCGTGCGGTCGGAAATCACCAGCCCCATCGCCGGCGTGGTGCAGAGCATGCGCCACCACACCATCGGCGGCGTGGCACGGCCGGGAGAGCCGTTGATGGAGATCGTGCCGACCCAGGAACGGCTGGTTATCGAAGCGAAGCTCAATCCGACCGATATCGGCTATGTCCGCGTCGGCCACAAATCTCTGGTCAAAATCACCACTTATGATTTCTCGCGCTATGGCGGGCTCGAAGGCAAGGTCGTTTCGATTTCGCCCGATTCGCATGTCGATCCCGCCACCGGCCAAAGCTATTTCCGCGTCATTGCCGAAACCGACAAGAATTACCTCGGCGATGGGCCGGGCGATCTGCCCATCGCACCTGGCATGGAGGCGACGCTCGATATCCACACCGGCTCCAAGAGCGTGATGCAATATTTGCTGAAACCTGTCATCAAGGTTAAGTCGGAAGCCTTCCGGGAACGCTGAAGCGTAAGACTAAGCAGCGCGCGCGGCGCACCACCCCTCTTCGATGAGTCCACGGAATAAAAATAATGAGCGATGAAATCCGCCAAGCGCGTATCGATCTTGCCGCCGCCTACCGGCTCGCCCATATGCATGGCCTCTCGGAAGGCATCTGCAACCATCTGACGCTCACGGTTCCCGGGCAGCCGGACAAGTTTTTGGTAATTTCCTACGGCACCCATTGGAGCGAAGTCACGGCCAGCAACCTCCTGTTGGTTAGCTTCGATGGAGAAGTGCTGGAGGGAGAGGGCGAGGTCGAAGATACTGCTTTTTGCATTCATGCCCCGATTCACCGCAGAAGGCCGGACCTGAGCTGTGTGATGCACACCCATCAAACCCAGGGGCTTGCGCTCACCCTGATCGAGGGCGGCATTATCGAGCCGATCAACCAGAATGCGCTGCGCTATTACGGCCGTGTCGCCTATGACAATGATTACGCCGGCGTGGCCTTCGACGCCGGGGAAGGCGAGCGCCTGGCCGACATCATGCAGGATAAATCCATTCTCATGATGAGCAATCACGGCGTGCTGGTTGGCGGCGCCTCGGTGGCTCGCGCCTATGACGATCTTTACTATTTGGAACGCACAGCGGCGGCGCAAATTCTGGCCATGAGCACCGGGCGCCCGCTAAAGCGGATACCGCAGGAGATTTGCGAGGATACGGCGCGCCAGTTGACGACGGACAACATGCACCGCTTCGCCAATGAGCACTTCAAGTCGCTGAAACGCGTGCTCGACCGCGACCAGCCGGACTACCGGAACTAACCCATCAGAAAAATGCCACGGCGAAATACAGTCCGCGTGACTTAAGGCGTTCGCAAAGTTCCTTGGCGCCTTGCTCGTTGTCGAGCGGGCCCGCTTGAACCCGGTAAAATACGCCCATTTCCGCGCCGAAATCGATTCTCCGGACTTGCAGATCCAGGCCGCCCAGCAATTCGGCATGATTACGGCGCAATATTTGCCATCCGCGCTCGGCGCCCTCCTCGCTGCGGAAAGAAGCGATATGGACGCGAACGCTGGGGCCACCGCTCCCAACCTCTTCCGCCCGCGCAATCGCTTGCGCCGCTTCGTCATCCTCAGCCATGCCGTCTTTAGTATCTTCGTCACGGCTGGCGACCATGTCATCGCCTTGCGATGTCTTGGCCATGGCGGGTTCCGCCGACGCTTCCAGCGCCTCGACGGCTTCTGCCCTGTGCTCCGTCGCCGCGACGTCGGGTACGGCGCTGGGCACGTCTCCCGCCGAGTTTTCCGCACGCGCGATCGCATCTTGGCGCTCGGCTTCCTCGGCGGCGGCGCGCAGCGTATCGGACATCAGCCGCATGGAATCCGCCAATGCCTCCAATTTATTGAATATGGCGCTCATATCGCCGTACAGGGCGGCATAGTTGCCGCTTTCGATCGGCACCGTGCTGGCCGTTTGCGGCGAAGGCTCGGCCGGGCTTTCGACGGCGACCGGACTTAAATTGAGATCGGCGAGATTTACCCGCGCCAGGGCTGTCGGCTCGACGCCCTGGCCACGGCGCGCCACCGTCTGGGCAGCGCGCTCCAATCGGTTGAGACGGATTATCTCGGCATAGGTCCGGCGCGCCAGTTCGGGCCGGCCGGTGTCCTGATAGACCACGCCCAAATTCAGCAGCGCGAATTCGTTGCCGGGATTATATTCGAGCGCATCGCCGAGAAACTGTTCGGCGGCGGCGTAATCTCCCGCCTCAAGCGCGTCCGCGCCGCGTTCGGAGAGAGAAACGTCGCGCGGCGTCTCGACACAAGCGGCAACCAAAACAGCGGCGCACAAAAGCACCGACACTCTAAGCGTATGCCTCACCAAACTTCCAATTTATTGTTGGGTTGATGTGGGGATAGACGAGATACGGTAGCTAAGTTCTTCGAATCGCGCAATATCCGCCGGTCGAGGCAACGACGGCGTCAGTTCTTGGGCGCCTCACCCGAGTGTAACGAAAAACAATATTCGCCTTCACGCCGGAGCGCCTCGCACAGCGCGACCGCCGCGTTCTCACTCGTCACGGCGGCCGCCTCGAGCCGCCACAAGATGGTGTCGCCATCGCCCAACTTGACGGCCGAATATTTGGGCCGCAGTTTTTCGAGGAGCGCCGGGTAGCGCGTTTTTAAGACTTCCCACCCTGCGGCGGCGGCGTCTTCGCGGTCGAATGTGGCGAGAAGAACGGAGAAATCCGTTTCACGCGGGGTCGCTCTCTCCGGCGCGCTGCTTTCTGGCGCAACTTCTTCGAGCGCGGCCAACGGCACTTCGAACTGATTGTCTTCGATCAAGATTTGTAGCTGTTCGGCGTCG
>PTKB01000166.1 GCA_002937555.1 Alphaproteobacteria bacterium MarineAlpha10_Bin2
GACCTCGCCGCAACCTACACCGCCTGCGCGCTTAGCGGGGCAATTAAATAAACCAGCATTCTTTCCTTAAAGGAAAATAGTATTCATTTAGTTGATTTTTCCTGTCAGGAATGTTATATTCCTTACATTAGACAAACATCGCAGAGGAGCATGCGCACATGTGTGGAATCGTCGGTTTGTTTCTCAAGAATCCAAGGCTTGAAAACTCTCTCGGCCGGTTGCTGGCGCCAATGCTGGTGGAGATGACGGAGCGCGGTCCGGATAGCGCCGGTTTTGCCGTTTACGGCCCCAGGCCGCCGCAGAATCGCATCAAACTGACATTGAGCGCCGCCGGGCCGGCCGATTGGCCGAGCGTGGCGGCAGATTTCGAGCAATTGCTGGAAACCGAGGTCGAATATTTCGTCCGCGCCAACCATGCGGTATTCATTCTCCCCGCGGCGGAGGATCGTATACGCGCCGCGATCGCCACGCGCCATCCCGATCTGCACATCACGTCGATCGGCGGCCATCTGGAAATATTCAAGGACACCGGCTTGCCGGCCGACGTCGCGACGCGCTTTGGCCTCAACGAAATGATCGGCAGCCATGCCATTGGCCACACCCGCATGGCGACGGAAAGCGGCATCTCGGGCAAGCATTCCCACCCATTCTGCGCGGCGCGCGATTTCAGCCTGGTGCACAACGGCTCGCTCTCCAATCACAATGGTACGCGCGGCAAGCTGCAGCGCGCCGGCATTGCCTTCGACAGCGACAATGACACCGAAGTCGCGGCCAGATACATCGCCCATCGCCTCAGCCTCGGCCGTTCGATGACAGACGCCCTGCAGGATTCGCTCCAGGATTTGGACGGCTTCTATACCTTCGCCGTCGGCAGCGCCGATGGCTTTGCCGTGCTGCGCGATTCGATCGCCGCCAAGCCGGCGGTGATCGGCGAGACGGCGGATTGGGTGGCGATGGCATCGGAATACCGTGCCCTCGCCGCGCTGCCCGGTATCGAAACAGCGCGCCTGTGGGAGCCCAAGCCCGCCACCGTCTATAGCTGGTCGCACGAACGGCTTGCGCAGGCGGCATGAACATTATCGATCTCGATACATCCAGCGTGCGCGAGCTGAACGCCCGCCTGCATGGAGAGGGCGGTGCCGACGCGCCGGATGAATGGCGGGTGCTCAATCCGCACGGCAAGCATTCCCTCGCCGTTGGCCTGGACGCGGCGCACAAGGTCTCGATCGAAGGCCATGCCGGATATTATTGCGGCGGCATGAACAAGGAAGCCGAGATCACCGTCAAGGGCCAATGCGGCAAGGGCCTTGCTGAGAACATCATGTCGGGCACCGTCCGCGTCGAAGGCAATGCGGCGGACGCGGTGGGCGCTTCGGGGCGCGGCGGCCTCATCGTCATCGAAGGCGACGCCTCGTCGCGTTGCGGCATCTCCATGAAAGGAGTCGACATTGTAGTGAAGGGCTCGGTCGGCCATATGAGCGGCTTCATGGCCCAGGCCGGCCATCTGGTGGTGTGCGGCGACGCCGACGACGATTTAGGCGATTCGATTTACGAGGCCGCGATTTATGTGCGCGGCGACACCGGCGCGCTCGGCGCCGACTGCATTGAAAAAGAGATGCGGCCGGAGCATGCCGAGACCCTTGAACAGCTGCTTGAAAGAGCTGGAATGGCATATGACGTGTCCGCGTTCCGGCGCTTCGGCTCGGCCCGCAAACTCTATAATTTCGATGTCGACAATGCCGGAAATTACTAAACCCGCAGACTTCGATGCGCGCCGGCTCGAGGAATCACACACGTTCCCACGCGGCGTCATCGCTGAAATTCAGCGCATGGCCGATGAAGGCATCTATTCGATTCGTGGCTTCGGCGCCAAGCGCCAATTGCCGACCCTGGACGATCTGGTGTTTCTCGGCGCTTCGATGTCGCGCTATCCGCTGGAGGGTTACAGGGAGCGCTGCGAGACGAGCGTCACGCTGGGCACGCGTTACGCCAAGAAGCCGATCGAGCTGAAGATCCCCATCACCATCGCCGGCATGAGCTTCGGGGCGCTCGGCGCCCATGCCAAGGAAGCACTCGGGCTGGGCGCAACGGCGGCCGGCACCAGCACCACCACCGGCGACGGCGGCATGACGCCGGAAGAGCGCGAATCTTCGGAAACCCTGATTTATCAAGTCTTGCCGTCGCGCTACGGCATGAACCCGGACGATCTCCGGCGCGCCGACGGCATCGAAATCGTCATCGGCCAGGGCGCCAAGCCGGGCGGCGGCGGCATGCTGCTGGGGCAGAAAATCAACCAACGCGTGGCCGGCATGCGGCAATTGCCGGAAGGCATCGATCAGCGCAGCGCCTGCCGCCATCCCGATTGGACCGGGCCGGACGATCTCGCCATCAAGATTCAGGAAATCCGCGAAGTCACCGACTGGCAGAAACCGATCTACTGCAAGATCGGCGCGACGCGGCCGCAATTCGACGTGCCGCTCTGCGTCAAGGCCGGCGCCGACGTGATCGTGCTCGACGGCATGCAAGGCGGCACCGCAGCGACCCAGGATGTCTTTATCGAGCATGTCGGCATCCCGACACTGCCGGCCATCCGCCAGGCGGTGGCGGCATTGAAGGATATGGACATGCACCGCGAGGTGCAGCTCATCGTCTCCGGCGGCATCCGCTCTGGCGCCGACGTCGCCAAGGCGCTGGCGCTGGGCGCTGACGCGGTCTCCATCGGCGTCGGCGCGATGATCGCGCTCGGCTGCAACAAGCCGGTCTATGAAGAGGACTACGCGGCGCTCGGAACGGCGCCGGGCTTTTGCCATCATTGCCATACCGGCGCCTGTCCGGTCGGCATCGCCACGCAAAAACCCGAGCTTGAGGCTCGCCTGACGCCTGAACGTGGCGGGCGCCTGGTGCGTAATTATCTGAGCGCGCTGGTGCTTGAACTGCAAACCATCGCGCGCGCCAACGGCAAATCGCATATCCGCAATCTCGAGGCCGAGGACCTGGTGGCACTCACCATCGAAGCGGCGGCGATGGCCGGCGTACCGCTCGCTGGAACCGACTGGATTCCCGGAAAATAACGGCTATTGTGGGCGCGCGGACGCGGGCTCGATCCGCATTCGTCCGGTAAAAAAACGATTTGTCCACAAACTAGCGAAACAGGGTGACGACATGGCGCGAGATCTGGCGAAAATCGCCAAGGAGCGGAAGCTCGAATATTTTCTCATCAGTTTTGTCGATTATTTCGGCGTCTTGCGCGCCAAGCTGGTGCCGGCCTCGGCGATCGGCGGCATGCAGAAGGACGGCGCCGGTTTCGCCGCGTTCGCCGCCTGGCTCGATAGCACACCCGCCGATCCCGACATGCTGGTTGTTCCCGATGCCTCCAGCCTTGTCATTCTGCCGTGGAAGCCGGAAGTCGGTTGGCTCGCCGGCGACTGCTGGATGAACGGCGCCGAGATGGCGGACACGCCGCGCGTCATGCTCAAGAACCAGCTCGCCAAGGCGACCAAACTCGGCTACCGCATGAAAACCGGGGTCGAGGCGGAATTCTTCCTGCTCACCCCGGATGGCGGCGAGTTGTCCGATCCGCTCGATACCCAAGGCAAGCCGTGCTACGACCAGTCGGCGCTTATGCGGCGCTATGACGTCATCACCGAAATTTGCGACAGCATGACGGCGCTCGGTTGGGGCCCGTACCAGAACGATCACGAAGACGCCAACGGCCAGTTCGAGATGAATTGGGATTATGACGACGCCTTGAAGACCGCCGACCGCCACGTGTTCTTTAAATTCATGACCCGGACCATCGCCGAAAGCCACGGCGTGCGTGCGACCTTCATGCCGAAGCCGTTCGCCAATCTGACCGGCAATGGCTGCCACGCGCATGTCTCGATTTGGGACAAGGCGGGGCGCAAGAATCTGTTTGACGACGCCAAGGGCGAGCTAGGCTTGTCGAAACTGGCTTATCATTTTCTCGCCGGCGTGCTGCACAACGCCGCAGCCATGTGTTCGATCTGGAACCCGAGCGTCAACAGCTACAAGCGCATCAACGCGCCGGTCACGTCCTCCGGCGCCACCTGGTCGCCCAACTCCATTGCTTACGGCGGCAACAACCGCTCGACCATGGTGCGCATCCCAGATGCCGGGCGCATCGAGCTCCGCCTGATGGACGGCGCGGCCAATCCCTATCTGTTGCAGGCCGGTATCCTGGTCGCCGGCCTCGACGGCATCAAGAACAAGCGTGATCCCGGCAAGCGCATCGATCTCAATCTCTACGCTGAGGGCCATAAGGTTCGCGGCTTGCGCAAGTTGCCGCTCAATCTGCTCGACGCCATCCGCCTCACGGAGAAAGACAAAATCTTGCGCGAAGGCTTCGGCGATTCCTTCATCAGCAGCTACGCCAAGCTGAAGAACGGCCAGTGGAACGATTATGCCGGCTCGCTCTCGCAATGGGAGCGCGACAACACGCTTGACTGCTAATCCGCGCCGCGCCTACGCGCTGATTTCAGCGTAAAACGATCGCCCATGGTCAAGCGGCGTCAGGCCGAGATGGCCGGCCAGGGTCTGGCCAATATCGGCGAAACTCTCGCGCAAACCCAGCGCCGCCGGGCGCACGCCCGGCCCGAACGCCAGCACCGGCACGTTTTCGCGCGTATGATCCGTGCCGCGCCAGGTCGGATCGCAGCCATGGTCGGCGGTGATGACCGCCAAGTCTCCCGGACGGAGTAGCGCCTCGAAGGCGGGCAGCGCCCGGTCGAAGGCTTCGAGCGCGGCGGCGTAGCCTTCAATATCGCGGCGGTGGCCGTAAAGCGTGTCGAAATCGACGAAATTAGTCAGCGCCAGCAGCCCATCGTCAGCGCCGCCGGCAACTTCCAGGGTTTTCTCCCACAGTTCCTGATTGCCGTTCGCTTTGATGATTCGGCCGGTGCCGTGATGGGCGAATATATCGCCGATCTTGCCGATCGAGACGACCGCGCCGCCGGTTTCGGTATAGCGGTCCAAGAGCGTCGGCGCCGGCGGTGGCAGCGAATAATCGCGCCGGTTTCCGGTGCGCGTGTAGCTGCCCGTGGCGCCTTCGAAGGGCCGGGCAATAACGCGCCCGACATTAAATTCATCCACCAATTCGCGTGCAATGAGGCAAATTTCAAGCAGGCGTTCGAGGCCGAAACTCTCCTCATGGGCAGCGATCTGAAAGACCGAATCGGCGGAGGTGTAGACGATCGGCTTGCCGCTCGCCACATGTTCGTCACCGAGCTCGGCGATGATCTCCGTGCCTGAGGCGTGGCAATTGCCGAGCACGCCCGGAAGATCGGCGCGCTGGATTAGGGTATCCGTGAGCGCCGCTGGGAACGTAGGTAATTCGCGCGGGAAATATCCCCATGCGGTCATCACCGGGACACCGGCCATTTCCCAATGGCCGCTCGGCGTGTCCTTGCCGACGCTCTTCTCCCGCGCCGCGCCATGGGCGCCCGAAAACGGCCCGCCCGCAGCGACGTTGGCCAGTGCTTCGCCGCTACTTTTCTGTGCGGCCGCGCCGAGGCCGAGGCGCAGCAGATTGGGGATGTCGAGCGCGCGGGTCGCGGCAATATGGCCGAGCGTATCGGCGCCGCGATCGCCGAACGCCTCGGCGTCCGCCGCGCCGCCCAGCCCCAGCGAATCCATGACCAGGACGAAGGCGCGGCTCATGGCGCAGGAGGTCCAACCCTTTGGCGAACATTTGGCGCCGGCGGCGGTGCGACGTCGCCAATGGTGACGGCGGCGCGGATGGCCGATCCGGCGCGCTCGGCATCCGCGTCGCTGGCGGCGTGAATGTTACATAGCGGGCGCTCGGGCCCGACGCTTTCGCCAATGGCGGCAACGTCCGAGAGCCCGACCGAATAATCGATGCTGTCTTCAACGCGCCGCCGCCCGCCGCCGAGATCGATAATCGCGAGGCCGAGTTCGCGCGCATCCACCGCCGTGACGATG
>PTKB01000167.1 GCA_002937555.1 Alphaproteobacteria bacterium MarineAlpha10_Bin2
GACCGGCTTGCCGCTCTCCTTGTTGAGACGGTAGAAGCCGCCCTTGCCCTTGCGCCCGATCGAGCCCTCTTTGATCATGTTCAAGATCAGCTCCGGCTCGCCGTAGAGCGTGCGGTAGGCGTCGTTCTCGGGCACGGCGTCATAGAGGCTCTTGCTCACCAGCGGCATCAGATCAATGCCAACCAGATCCATCAGGCCGAAAATGCCGGTCTTGGGGATGCCGAGAGCGCGGCCGATAGCGGCGTCGGCTTCTTCGACCGTTACACTGCCCTCAAAGGCTTCTACCACCGCCGCCTGAATCCAGAACGTGCCGATGCGGTTGGCGATGAAGCCGGGTGTGTCCTTGCATTCAACCACGCCTTTGCCGAGCCGGTGGTCGGCGAAATCGCTGACGGCGGCGACCGCATCGTCCCGCGTTTTTTCACCGCTGACGATTTCCAAGAGCCGCATATAGCGCGGCGGATTAAAGAAATGGGTGATGAAAAAATCGCGTTGGAAACTCTCCTCCATGCCGTCCATCAAGTTGCGGCAGGGAATCGTCGAGGTGTTGGAAGACACGATACTGCCGGCTTTACGCACGCTATCGATCTGGCGGTAAATCGCCTGCTTGATATCGCGTTTTTCGATCACCGCTTCAACGATCCAGTCGGCCTCGGCGAGAAGCCCCAGATCGTCTTCTATGTTGCCGCACATAATGCGCTTGGCATTGCGTTTTTCCATGAACGGCGCGGGCTCGGTTTTCAGCATGCCCTCGACCGCCTTTAAGGCAAGTTCGCTGCGTTTCTTGGCGCCTTCCGGCACGATATCGAGAAGAATCACATCGACGCCAGCATTGGCGACATGAGCGGCAATACCGCCGCCCATGAGCCCGGCGCCGATGACCGCGACTTTATCGATCGCCATCAGGCTGCCTCAAGCACGGTGGAGATGCCTTGGCCGCCACCGATGCATTGGGTGGCGAGCGCATATTGCTTGTCTTCGCGCTGCAGGAGCTGCGCCGCCTTGCCGGCGATGCGCGCCCCCGTGGCGCCGAGCGGATGGCCGAGCGCGATGGCGCCGCCGTCCAAATTCATCTTGTCGAGATCGAAGGCAAGCTCGCGTACGCAGGCCAGCGCCTGCACCGCGAACGCCTCGTTCAACTCGATCACATCGACGTCGGCCATGCGGATGCCGGCGCGCTCGAGCGCCTTGGCGGTCGAGACCACCGGGCCGTAGCCCATGATTTCCGGCTGGCAGCCGGCCACAGCGACGCTCTTGATCTTGGCCGAAACCTCGAGCCCGTTGGCCGCGGCATAATCCTCGGTGCACACCAGTACGGCGGAAGCGCCGTCGGTCAAGGGCGAGGAGGTGCCGGCTGTCACCGTGCCTTCGGCGTCGAACGCGGGTTCGAGATTGGCCAGCGCCTCGGCATTGGTGCCGGGGCGGATGCAGCCATCCTGGTCGATCGTCTCGCCGTCGCACTCGATGGCGACGATCTCTCCGGCCAGGCGCCCTTCCTCGCGTGCCGCGGTCGCCTTGGCATGGCTGGAGACGGCAAGCGCTTCCTGTTCCTCGCGCGGAATTTGATATTTCTGCGCCAAATTCTCCGCCGTCTCGCCCATCGCCATATAGGCGCCTTCGTTGCGCTCATAAAGATCGGCGTTGGGCATCGGGTTGTAGCCGCCCATCGGCACGCGAGACATGGATTCGACACCGGCACAAATAAACGCGTCGCCGGCATTCATCTGGATCGCGCCGGCGGCAATGTGAATGGATTGCATCGACGAGCCGCAAAAACGGTTGACCGTGACGCCGGCGACGGAAATCGGCAGATCGGCAAGCAAGCCGACGATGCGCGCCACGTTGAAGCCCTGCTCGCCCTCGGGAAAAGCGCAGCCCATGATCAAATCCTCGATGCCGGCGGGATCGACCCCGCTGCTCTCGATCAGCCCGCGCACCACGTCGGCGGCCATGTCGTCGGGCCGTTTTTTCACCAGCTGGCCCTTATGGGCAAAATGGAAGGGCGATCTTTTGTATCCTGCGATGACTACGGGTTTCATGGTTTCGACCTCGCTCAATTCGATGTGTGTGTTGGATGACGCTTTACGAATTTGCCGCCGCGTTTCGCTTGGCGGCCTCTTCGGCGATTAGTTCTTTCTTCGAGAGCTTGCCGATCAGGGTTTTCGGCAACTCGTCGCGGAATTCGATTTGCTTGGGCATTTCGATGGCGGACAGCTTGTCCTTGAGGAAGGCGGTGAGGCCTTCCGCATCGAGGGATTGGCCGGCGCGTAGCTTGACGAAGGCTTTGACCGTCTGCTGGCGGTAATCGTCTTCAATGCCGGCGACGGTGACCTCTTCGACCGCCGGGTGACGGTAGATCGCCTCTTCGACATGGCGCGGATAGATGTTGTAACCGCCGGACAGGATGATCTCTTTGAGCCGGTCGATGAGATAGGTGTAGCCGTCTTCGTCCATATAGCCGACATCGCCGGTGTGGAAGCGGCCGTCGAGGAGGGCGGCTGCGCTTTCTTCCTCGCGGTTCCAATAGCCGCGCATGACCTGCGGGCCGGTGATGCAGATTTCGCCGGTCTCGCCCTGCGCCAGCACCTTGGATGGATTTTCGATATCGGTGATCTCGACCACTGTGCCCGGCGCCGGCAAGCCGAGCGAGCCGGGGCGCGATTCGCCGGTCGAGGGATTGCACAGCGCAACCGGCGATGTCTCGCTGAGGCCGTAGCCTTCCAGCAAGCGGCAGCCGGAGAGCGCTTCGAATTTTTCCTGCACGTCGCGCGGCAGCGTGTCGCCGCCGGCCAGGCAATAGCGCATCGAAGTGAGATCGAATTTCCCTGCCTTAACGCCGGGATGGTTGTTGATGGCGATATAGATCGTCGGCACGGCGGGAAAGAATGTCGGGCGCTTCTTGTGGATGACCTTGAGCGCCGCCTCCAATTCGAAGCGCGGCAGCAGAATCATCTTGGCCCCGGCATGGACGCTGAAATTCATCACCACGGTCATGGCGAAGACGTGGAACAGCGGCAGCACGCCCATCATCACTTCCTCGCCGAACTTGGTTTCGGGGAAGAAATAAGCCGCTTGCTGGACATTGGAGGTGAGATTGGCGTGGGTGAGCATCGCGCCCTTGGGCCGCCCGGTCGTGCCGCCGGTATATTGAAGCACCGCGATATCCTCTTCCGGGTTTATGTCGGCGCGCTCGGGGCGCCCGTCATTGGCGCACAGGCTCTTGAAGGAGATATGGCGGCCGTCCTTGGGCAGCGCCACGATGTCCTTGCCGCGCAGCAACCGGTACAGCAGGCTTTTCGGGAACGGCAGCTGCTCGGCCATGGACGCCAGCACGATTTTCTTCAACCGCGTATTGCCCAGCATCTTCGCCGCCTTGTCGTAAATCAGCGGCATGTCGAGGGTAATCAGAATGTCGCATTCGGAATCTTCTATCTGTACGCGGATTTCCTCTTCGGCATAGAGCGGATTGAAATTGACCACCGTGCCGCCGGCCGTAAGCACGGCGTAAAAGGAAATCACCATGGCCGGGCAGTTGGGCAGCATCAGGCCGACCCGGTCTCCTTTGCCGATCCCTTGCGCCTGCAAACCCTTGGCGGCGCGGTTCACCAACTCTGCAACCTCGGCAAAGCTATAAATTCGATCCATAAAATCTATGGCCGGGCGCGCGGCATATTTTTTCGCCGCATTTTCCATCAATGCCGGCAACGCCTGGGCGTTGAGTGGCGCATGCCAATCGATATCGGCGGGATAGGATTTCTCCCAGAGATAAGGCTGATTTTGTTCGCTCATTGCCATTTTCCGCAGCGCCAAACGGCGCGTTCCCGCACGCCGCAAAATGCCGCCAAAGTGAATAGTGAATAGTTTAGTAAGTATTCACTCAAAGGCCATCAAGGATCAAGTGATTTTGCAGTTTTGCGGAGACGGACGCAACGATTCCCCGGCGCCAGGCGCGTTAGTTGGAATTCTATCGGGCCGCAATTATTCAGCATTGATACAGGTTTATCGGCTCTTGACCGCGTGCTTGCGACATAAGAGAGTGCTGCGGCGATGGTCGTTCAATAGAGATCGGAAGGGGCGGGGAGACAGGCGCCGGTATGGCGGATGAGCGAAAACCAAGAATTCTGGTCATAGATGATGACGATCTGGTGCGCGCGACGCTTGTCGCCGTGCTCGACCGCGCCGATGTCGAGGTGACCGAGGCGTCGGATGGCGGTGTCGGCATGCGCCTGTTCAAGGAAAGCCCGCATGACGTGGTGATCACCGATATTCTGATGCCCAACCGCGAAGGCATTGAGACCATCCGCGATCTGCGCCGTGCCCAGCAAGAGGTCAAGATCATCGCCATATCCGGCGGCGGCAATATCGACAAGATGCAATTGCTGGATTTGGCACAGAAATTCGGCGCCGACCGCGTCTTGCCTAAGCCTTTCACGCCGAAACAGGTACTGGATACGCTCGAAGAAGTGTTGGCCGAACGCGGTTAGCGTTTAGTTGCGCCTGGGGTATTTGTTTTCGACATACTCTTCGACGATAGCTTGAAACGCTTTGGCGATACCCTCGCCGCGTAGCGTCACCGTCTTTTTTCCATCGATGAAAACCGGCGCCGCCGGGGCCTCGTTGGTGCCCGGCAGGCTGATGCCGATATCGGCATGTTTGCTTTCGCCGGGGCCGTTGACGATGCACCCCATGACGGCGAGCTGCATCTCTTCGACGCCGACATGGGTTTCGCGCCATTCCGGCATGCGGGCGCGCACATGACTTTGGATTTTTTCCGCCAGGTCCTGAAACACCGTGCTGGTGGTGCGCCCGCAGCCCGGGCATGCGGTTACCAGCGGCGTGAAGGCGCGCAACCCCATGGTCTGCAGAATTTCCTGCGCCACCACCACTTCCTGGGTGCGGTCGCCGCCGGGCGACGGGGTGAGAGAAATGCGGATGGTATCGCCAATGCCTTGTTGCAGCAAGATGCCGAGCGCCGCGGTCGAGGCGACGATGCCTTTCGAGCCCATGCCCGCCTCGGTCAAGCCGAGATGTAGGGCATAGTCGGCGCGCGCCGCCAAATCGCTATAGACCGCCACCAGATCCTGCACTTGGCTCACTTTGCAGGAAATCACGATGCGGTCGCGGCCAAGGCCGATTTCCTCGGCCAATGCCGCGCTCCTCAGCGCCGATTCCACCAGCGCCGCGCGCATCACCTCCTGCGCCTCGCGCGGCTCATCCAGGGCCGCGTTCTGGTCCATCAATTCGGCCAGCAGGTCCTGATCGAGACTGCCCCAATTGACGCCGATCCTGACCGGCCGATCATATTCGAGCGCCACTTCGATCATCGTCTGGAACTGGCGGTCGCGCTTCTCGCGGAAGCCGACATTGCCGGGATTGATGCGGTACTTCGCCAACGCCTCGGCGCAGGCCGGATGCTCGCGCAGCAGTTTGTGGCCGTTATAGTGAAAATCGCCGATCAGCGGCACGGCGCAATCCATGGCGTCGAGGCGTTCGCGGATATGCGGCACCGCGGCTGCCGCCGCCGGCGTGTTGACGGTGATGCGCACCAGCTCCGAGCCCGCCTCGGCCAACGCGCGCACCTGCGCCGCCGTGCCTTCGGCGTCTTCCGTATCGGTATTGGTCATGCTCTGCACCAGGATCGGCGCGCCGCCGCCGATCTGGTGCGGCCCGACTAGGACGCCGACGCTGGCGTTGCGCGGTCTGTTGGGGATCCCGCGGTTCATGATGCGCTGCTCTCCTTAGCCCAACACTTTCTCCTTGGCGCGGTGCAGGAAATCGATGGTCGATGCGATCGTCAATTCCGGGCACTCCACCAAGTCGGCATGACCGATATCCTCGTACACGATGATTTCGCAGTCTGGCACATTGTCCGCCACCCATTGCGCGCCGGCGCCGGTCGGGCCGGTTTCCATAGGCGTCAACATATCCTTTTTCGCCGTG
>PTKB01000168.1 GCA_002937555.1 Alphaproteobacteria bacterium MarineAlpha10_Bin2
CGGATCTTGCCGATCGGCGGTCTCAAGGAAAAATTGCTGGCTGCTCTGCGCGGCGGCTTGAAAACCGTTCTCATCCCGAGCGATAACGAAAAAGATCTGGCGGAAATTCCGGACAATGTGAAAAAGAACTTGAACATCATTCCGGTCGAGACCGTGGACGATGTTATGAAGCACGCGCTGGTCAGGCCGCTGGTCGCAATTGAATGGGACGAGGACGAGCAGGAGGAGAAATCGGTTTCCGGTTCGTCCGATGATACGGCTGATACCGACGGTTTGGTCACCCATTAACCGTCTGCCGCGAGTCGCGGTTGCGACTCGATAATGCGCCCATTTTACCCTTACAAGTAAGCGTCCGTGCTTCCCAGAAACCCTGCCATCTCCCTGTAAAGTCCGGATTCTTTGGCTTTGTGGCGGCTATGACGTTGACGTGTCGAAAAAATGCGCTCTACACTCGACCGCGTTGTACAAGTATTCGAGAGAACAAAGCGCTGCACTATTTATCCACGATTAATCATGGGGGCTGCGAGTGAATAAGAACGATCTGGTCAAATCCGTCGCGGATGCTACGGATATGTCGAGCGCCGACGCCGCGCGGGCGGTGGACGGGGTTTTCGAGTCAATCACCAATTCTTTGAGGGGCGGAGAAGAAGTGCGCTTGGTGGGCTTCGGGTCTTTTAGTGTCGTC
The DNA here is from genome assembly GCA_002937555.1 of Alphaproteobacteria bacterium MarineAlpha10_Bin2. Taxonomy (GTDB): domain Bacteria; phylum Pseudomonadota; class Alphaproteobacteria; order UBA828; family UBA828; genus PTKB01. Next base: position 686 of record PTKB01000168.1, read on the forward strand.
AGGAGAAAAGCGACGACCGGACGCAACCCGAGAACCGGCGAGGCGATCGATATTCCCGCTTCAAACCAGCCGAAATTCAAGTCGGGCAAGGCCCTGAAGGAAGCAGTCAACTAAACGCCTGCGTGAATAGCTTTTCGGACGCCGGCCAAGTTAGTGGCCGGCGTCTATTATTTTGTAATAGTAATTCCGAGAATTTATACTTGAATTGGAAAGAATCGAAACGCCGAGCCCGTTTCGATGTTATTTTGCCTGCGTCGCTGGCAAGGGGGCGATTAGCTCAGTTGGAAGAGCGTCTCGTTTACACCGAGAAGGCCGGCGGTTCGAGCCCGTCATCGCCCACCACCCGAGCGCCGGATTTCGCGCAGGAAACAGGGGCAACTGCCTTGACCGGGCTTGCGCTCTGCATTAAACAAAACCGCCCGGTTCGGCGCGGTTTTTAGCGACTTTCCGTAATTCGGGGGTGTAGCTCAGATTGGTTAGAGCGCCGGCCTGTCACGCCGGAGGTCGCGGGTTCAAGTCCCGTCACTCCCGCCAATTAATCGGGTTCCCGGCAACGCTTGCCGGCAGGGTTAGGAGCCATAAATGTTGTCTTGCGGCTGCGCGTTCGATTTGCCGTTCCGGGGCCGAGTTTAAGAATTTGAATGGTGACATCACTCGATGATCGCGTCTCAATCATTTCTGCTCGAATATCTGCCGATCTTGATATTTTTGGGGATTGCCGCGGTGATCGCTGTCGGCGCGGTCGCCGCGTCTTATATTGCCGCGCCGCAGAATCCGGATGCGGACAAAGTCTCCGCCTATGAATGCGGGTTCGATGCGTTCGACGATGCGCGCGGGCGCTTCGATGTGCGCTTCTATTTGGTCGCCATTCTTTTCATCATATTCGACCTTGAAGTCGCATTCCTGTTCCCGTGGGCGGTCTCGTTCAAGGATATAGGCCTCTACGGATTTTGGTCGATGGTGGTTTTCCTCGGCATCTTGACCATCGGCTTTATCTACGAATGGAAGAAAGGGGCATTGGAATGGGACTGAGCGGTGATGGCACGGCGAATTCGGCCGCGGCGCCGATTCCTCCCGGAGAGGCACAAAATGCCGCACTCAAACTGGTGACGGACGAGCTCGGCGACAAGGGCTTCGTCATTGCCAAGCTCGACCGTCTCATCAATTGGGCGCGAACCGGCTCGCTCTGGCCGATGAGCTTCGGTCTCGCCTGCTGCGGTGTCGAGTTCATGCAGGTCATCGCGGCGCGCTACGATATCGACCGGTTGGGCATGATTCCTCGCGCCAGCCCGCGCCAATCCGATGTCATGATCGTGGCCGGAACACTCTGCAACAAAATGGCACCGGCATTCCGCAAGGTCTACGACCAGATGCCCGAGCCGCGTTATGTCATCTCCATGGGCAGCTGCGCCAATGGCGGCGGCTACTACCACTATTCCTATTCCGTCGTCCGCGGATGCGACCGCATTGTGCCGGTCGACGTGTATGTGCCTGGCTGTCCACCCACGGCCGAAGCGCTGCTCTACGGCATCATGCAGCTGCAGCGTAAAATCCGGCGCACCGGGACGATCGCGCGCTAGAGTCCGCGAACATTAAGACCATGGATCACCAGGCTCTGAAAGATCTCGAAGCTCATCTTGACGCGACACTTGGCGACTATATTCAGTCTTCCACGATCACGCATGGCGAGTTGACCCTCGAAGTTCGTGTCGAAGCGTTGGAGCGCATCATTAAGTTTTTGCGCGATGACAGTGCATGCCATTTCGAGATGCTGATCGATATTTGCGGTGTCGACTATCCCGAACGCGAGCCCAGGTTCGATATGGTCTATCACCTGCTCAGCATCAGCAATAATATGCGCATCCGGGTTAAGGCGGGCGTCGAAGAAGAGGCTGCGGTGCCGTCGGTGTCGGGGCTCTACAGCACGGCCGGATGGTTCGAGCGTGAAGTGTGGGATTTGCTCGGCATCTATATCACCAACCATCCCGATTTGCGCCGCCTGCTCACGGATTACGGCTTCGAGGGCCATCCGCTGCGCAAGGATTTTCCGCTTACCGGCTATGTCGAGCTGCGTTATGACGACGAACAGAAACGCGTTGTCTATGAGCCGGTCAAGCTCACCCAGGAGTTCCGCAGTTTCGATTTCATGAGCCCGTGGGAAGGGGCGGAATATATTCTGCCGGGAGATGAAAAGGCCGGAGACGGGAATGCTGAAGGCGAGGGGTCATGAGCGAACACCGCATCAAGAACATGACCCTCAATTTCGGCCCGCAACATCCCGCCGCGCATGGCGTGCTGCGCCTCGTGCTAGAGATGGATGGCGAAGTAGTGGAACGGGCGGACCCGCATATCGGCCTGCTGCACCGCGGCACCGAAAAGCTGATCGAACACAAGACCTATCTGCAGGCGGTGCCTTATTTCGACCGCCTGGACTATGTCGCGCCGATGAACCAAGAGCACGCGTTCGCATTGGCAGTAGAGCGCCTGCTCGGCATCGAAGCGCCCGAGCGCGCCAAATATATCCGCGTGCTCTACAGCGAGATCAGCCGCATCTCCAACCACTTGCTCAATATTTCGACGATGATCCTCGATGTCGGTGCGTTCACGCCGTTCTTCTGGGCCTTTGAAGAGCGCGAAATCTTGATGGAATTCTATGAGCGCGCATCCGGCGCCAGAATGCACGCCGCCTATTTCCGTCCTGGCGGCGTCACCAGCGATCTGCCGCCGGACCTGCTGCACGATATCGGCGAATGGAACAAAAATTTTCCCAAGATCATCGACGACATCGAAAACCTGATTACCGAAAACCGGATATTCAAACAGCGCACCGTCAATATCGGCTCGACCAGTCCGGCGGAAGCGCTTGATTGGGGCTTTACCGGCCCAATGCTGCGCGCTGCCGGCGTGACCTGGGATCTGCGCCGCAACCAGCCCTACGAAGTTTATGACGAGTTCGAATTTTCCATCCCCGTCGGCACCACGGGCGATTGCTATGAGCGTTATCTGGTGCGCATGGAAGAGATGCGCCAAAGCGTAAGGATCATCGAACAGTGTCTTGCGCGCATGCCCGAAGGCCCGGTCAAGGTGGCCGATAACAAGATCAGCCCGCCCAGCCGCAGCCAGATGAAGAATTCGATGGAAGCGCTGATCCATCACTTCAAGCTCTTTACCGAGGGCTATCACGTGCCGGCCGGCGAAGCCTATGCCGCGGTCGAGGCGCCGAAGGGCGAGTTTGGCGTCTATTTGGTATCGGACGGCAGCAACAAGCCCTATCGCTGCAAAATCCGCGCTCCCGGTTTCGCCCATCTGCAAGCGCTCGATTTTATCAGCCGCGGCCACATGCTGGCCGACGCCGTCGCCAACCTGGCCAGCATGGATATCGTCTTCGGGGAGATCGACCGGTGAGCGGAGATAGCCCAAAATTCGAATTCTCGCCCGAGAATCTGGCGCGCGCGAATGCGCATATGGCGAAATATCCCGAGAACCGTCAGGCAAGCGCGGTATTGCCGCTCCTCGATCTCGCGCAGCGCCAAAACGGCGGCTGGGTATCGCGCGAAGCCATGGCCTATATCGCCGGGCTGTTGGATATGGCCGAAATCCGCGTCTACGAAGTCGCGACGTTCTACACCATGTTGAACCTCAACCCGGTCGGAAAATATCTCGTCCAACTGTGCCGCACGACGCCTTGCTGGCTGTGCGGCTCGGACGATTTGCGCAACGCCTGCAAAGATGAATTGGGTATTGGCGTCGGCGACACCACAGACGACGGCATGTTCACGCTGGTCGAAGTCGAATGCCTCGGCGCCTGCGTGAACGCGCCCATGGTTCAGATCAATGATGATTTTTACGAGGATCTCTCGGCCAGGCGCTTGAAGGAAATTATCGCCATGCTGCGACGCGGCGAGCAACCGCCCACCGGATCTCAAACCGGGCGGCAGACATCGGCGCCGGCAACCGGAGCGACAACGTTGCTGGATGGCGGGACTGCATAATGCTGAACGATTCCGACCGCATCTTTACCAACCTTTACGGCGCGCTTGATTGGCATCTCGAGGGTGCGCGCAAACGCGGCGCTTGGGACGGCACCAGCGCCCTGATTGCTAACGGCCATGATTGGGTCGTCGATCAAGTCAAAGAATCCGGTTTGCGCGGACGCGGCGGCGCGGGATTCCCGACCGGCCTGAAATTCTCATTCATGCCCAAGGAAGTGAACCCAAGGCGTCCGCATTATTTGGTCGTTAATGCCGATGAATCCGAACCCGGTACCTGCAAGGACAGGGACATCATGCGCCACGATCCGCACCTTCTTATCGAGGGGTGCTTGCTCTGCGCCTTCGCCATGCGCGCCAACGCCGGCTACATCTATATTCGCGGCGAGTTTTACCGCGAGGCCGAAGCTTTGCAGGTCGCGATCGATGAGGCCTATGCGGCGGGCTTAATCGGTAAAAACGCCGCTGGCTCGGGTTGGAATTTCGAGCTTTATTTGCACCGCGGCGCCGGCGCCTATATCTGCGGCGAAGAAACCGGCCTATTGGAAAGCCTCGAAGGCAAGCCCGGGAAGCCCAGGCTGAAGCCGCCATTTCCGGCCGGCGCCGGTCTCTATGGCAATCCTTCGACCGTCAGCAACGTGGAAACACTCGCGGTCGTGCCAACTATTCTAAGGCGCGGCGCTGAATGGTTTGCGGGTTTGGGTCGGCCGAAAAATACCGGGACCAAGCTGTTCTGCATTTCCGGACATGTGAACCAGCCCTGCAATGTCGAAGAAGAAATGGGGATTCCGCTGCGCGAGTTGATCGACAAACATGCCGGTGGCGTGCGTGGCGGTTGGGAAAATCTGCAGGCGGTCATTCCGGGCGGCGCCTCGGTGCCGTTGTTGCCAAAATCGATTTGCGATGACGTGCTGATGGATTTCGATTCTTTGGTCGCCGAGAAATCGGGCCTCGGCACTGCGGCGGTGATCGTCATGGATAAATCGACGGATGTGGTCGAGGCGATTTCGCGGCTCTCGCATTTTTACATGCACGAAAGCTGCGGCCAGTGCACGCCGTGCCGCGAAGGCACCGGCTGGGTCTACCGCATGATGCAGCGCCTGGTCACTGGCGACGCTTCGGTGGAGGATATCGATCTCCTGTGGGATGTCGTGGGTCAGATCGAAGGCCATACGATATGCGCACTCGGAGACGCGGCGGCGTGGCCGGTT
>PTKB01000169.1 GCA_002937555.1 Alphaproteobacteria bacterium MarineAlpha10_Bin2
TCGCCGCCTTCGGGCGACCAATTCGCCGACCGCGCGCGCATGGTCGCCGCAACAGGGTCCGGCACGCCGCCAGCGGCGGCGGCAATACGTGCTTTTGCCCAGCTGTTTCTCTGGCCGGCAGCGAGCAACAGCCAGAAATAGCTTTGCGCCACGTCGCGCTCGACGCCGCGGCCGGCGGCGAAGAATTGCGACAGATTTATCTGCGCCACCGCATCGCCGCTTTCAGCCGCCGCACGCGTCCATCTGGCCGCCTCAACGTCATTCTGCGCCACGCCCTCGCCGAACTGATACATGCTCGCCAGCGCCAGCTGCGCCTGCGTATCGCCGGCTTCCGCGGCGGGCAGAAACTCGGCCAGCGCGTCCTCGTACCAGCCGGCGTCATAGGCGCGCACGCCGTCGGCGACATCGGCCTCGGCGGCCAACAGAGGCACCAGGAGGGTGAGGAGAAACGCGGCGAAGTATTTTTTCACGGTATTCGTGGCTGGCTCTTGGGTCGAACAATGCTTCATTATCGTCCAACTGCCGGGACACGGCATGTCAAAAGATCGCGACGGTCGCGTGACGAAGAAGGAGGGAACACCATATGCTGCTCGAAGCTGCTTGCCATTGCCGCCGGGTGCAATTTTCCGTGCGCTCCAGCGAACCATATCCCTATATGTACTGCTACTGCTCGATCTGCCGCAAAACCGGTGGCGGCGGCTACGCCATCAACATATCGGCCGATGCCGGGAGCCTCGATGTGCGCGGCAAGAAATATCTCTCCGTATATCAAGTGGATTTCGACGGCGAGATCAGCCCGGCCGAACGGAATTTCTGTTCACGCTGCGGCAGCGCGCTGTGGGTGTGGGACCCGCGCTGGCCTGACTTGCTACACCCTTTCGCTTCGGCCATCGACACGCCGCTTCCCAAAGCGCCCGAGCGCTGCCATATCATGCTCGAATTCAAGCCCGGCTGGGTGCCGCTGCCGGGTGGCAAACGCAACACCCGTTTTCCCGCCTATCCCGACGAATCGATTCATGACTGGCACCGCAACCGGGGCCTGATAACCGAAGGCTGAAATTATTTCAGATAAATCTGGTGGCTGAAACTCTCGCCGTCGGAAATGGTGATGCGCGTAAATCCGAACAGCCGCGCCAAATCGAAGAATGTAAAATATTCCTGCACGCCGAATTCCTGAAACAGGCGCGATCTGCGCGCCACCGCCGTCAACGTGGCGAACAGGGCGCGGGCGCGGTAGATCGTGCCGAGCGCGCCCGGCTGCTGGCCGACAATGATCAATTTCTGCGCTTCGTCGCCCTTGGCGAAGATGGCGTATTGCGGCGGATAGGGCCGCGACAAGAGCTGCTCGGTCAGATTGTTGATAAATTTGATGCGCTGCGAGCGGTCGGTATCGGGCATGGTGGTGGCGCGCGCCTCATAGGTCTCGCTGCTGGTGGTGGGCGGATAATAATAGCCCGCATGGCGGTCTTTCTTTTGCTCCTCCGCCAGTGCTGCACCCAGTGCGGTGATCATAAGGGCCGCCGCCAGAATGCCGGCCAAGCCACGCGTTAGACTAAAAATCACACGAAATATTCCCTGATGTCGTTTTGTGGGCGCATTTTGTGGCGCGAAAGGGGGTTTGTCACGGTCAATTCCGGGCTGCGCCGCCAAAGCTTGCTGTGTGGCGCCAATTCATGCGAAATGGCGCCGCGAGATTGGGAGTCACAGCTGTGAGAGTGCTCGTTTTCGGCGCCGGGGTGGTGGGAACCGCGGCAGCCTATTATCTCAACCGCGCCGGCCATGAGGTGACGGTGATCGAGCGCAATCCGGGCGCCGGGCTGGAAACCAGCTTCGCCAATGGCGGCATCGTCAGCGCATTTACCGCCCGGCCCTGGGCGACGCCGGAAGTGCCGCGCATGCTGTTAAAATGGTTCGGCCGCCAGGACGCCCCCTATCTCTTTCGCCTGCGCCCCGATTGGGCGCAATGGCGTTGGGCGCTCCAGTTCCTCCGCCAATGCACGCGTGAGCGTTTCGAACACAGCCAAAAAGTATCGCTCAGGCTCTCGACATACAGCTACGGCTGCCTCAAAGAAGTGCGAGAGCGCGAACAGATTCAATATGACCAGCGCGCCGACGGCGTGCTGCATCTCTTCCAAACCCAACAGCAATTGGACGCCGCGGCGGCGGAGGAAATGCGCCACCCGGATTCGCGCTTTCACCCCGAGACTGTCGGCATGCGCCGCGCCGTCGAAATCGAACCGGCGCTGGCGGCGAGCGAAGGTCGCTATGCTGGCGCGCTGTTCTTCCCGCAGGACGAATCGGGCGATGCTCACAAATTCACCGCCGCCCTGGCCGCCGCCGCCGAGCGCCAAGGGGTGACGTTCCGCTATGGCGTGTCGCTGCGCCGCTTGCAGGCCAATGGGGAACGCATCGAAGCGGTGGACACCGACCAAGGACGCTTTGAAGCCGACGCCTTCGTGATGAGCCTCGGCAGCTTCAGCCCGCTCCTATTGCGCAAGATCGGCATCCGCGTACCGATCTATCCGCTCAAGGGCTATTCGGTAACGATCCCGACGGATGGCCATGACGGCGCACCCTGCGTTGCCATTCATGAGGGCTCGCGCCGCATCGTCATGAGCCGCCTCGGCGAGCGCCTGCGCGCCGCCGGCACGGCGGAGTTGACCGGTTATGACGCCAGCATCTCAGCTTCCCGCACCGAGGCGATCCTCGATGTGACCATGGCGCTGTTCCCCGGCTGCGGCGATCGGGCCAAGGCCGAACGCTGGGCCGGATTCCGCCCGATGACGCCGGATTGCCTGCCTATTCTGGGCCGCACCCGCTACGCAAATCTCTATATGGACACCGGACATGGTAGCACCGGCTGGACCTATGCCTGCGGCTCAGGCCGCGTCGTCGCGGACATCATCTCCGGCCGCGAGCCCGAGATCGATCTCAGCGGCCTGACGGCGGACCGATTCTGATTCGATGGTCTGGCTCGACGGCTTATGGACCTATTTGGCGGCGGCCGGCGCCGTGGTCTGGCTCGGCATACTGATCCTGCCGTGGCAGCCCTGGCGCACGCGCGAGCGCTTCCAAGTGCCGGACGGATCACCGGCGGATGACGATCTCGGCAACGTCACGGTGTTGATCCCGGCGCGTAACGAAGCGCGGTTTATTGGCGATACGCTCTCAGCGCTCGGGCGCCAGGGCAGGGGCCTCACCATCATTCTGATCGACGACCGTTCCGAAGACGGCACCGCCGAAGCGGCACAGCAGAATGCGCCGGACGGCTGCAGTTTGGAAATTGTCGCCGGTTCGCCGCTGCCGCCGGGCTGGGCCGGCAAGATGTGGGCCCTCGAACAGGGGCGCGAGCGGCTGACGACGCCGTTGGTTCTGCTTCTCGATGCCGATATCGAACTGGCACCGGGCGCCCTGCCGGCGCTCGTGGCGGCGCGCGAAGAAAAAGGCGTGGCGTTTCTTTCGTTGATGGTGGCGCTCGACATGCGCGGCTTCTGGCAGGCGCTGCTGATGCCCGCCTTCGTCTATTTCTTCAAGCTGCTCTATCCGTTCCGCCTGTCCAATGGGCCGGGCCGCCTGATCGCCGCTGCGGCCGGCGGCTGCATTTTGACCGAGCGCGATGTGTTGGCCGGGATCGGCGGCTTCGCCGTCATCAAAGACGCCATCATCGACGACTGCAGCCTGGCGCACGCGGTAAAGCGGCACGGCGCACGCACTTGGATCGGCCTCACCCATTCGGCGCGGAGCCTGCGTCCCTATGACGGGCTCGGCGAAATCTGGCGCATGGTGGCGCGCAGCGCCTACACGCAATTGCGCCATTCCATCGTGCTGCTGCTGCTGTGCACTTTTGTGTTTGCCCTCGCTTGCGGCTTGCCGCCGCTGATCCTGGTTGCCGTTCCAGTGCTCGGCGCCAAGCTGATCGCAGCGGCGGCGCTCCTCTTCATGGCGTCGGGCTATCTGCCGACGCTCGCCTATTACCGCATGCCGCGCCTGCTTGCTTTGGCGATGCCGTTGGTCGGGTTGGTCTATCTCGCCATGACATGGAGCTCGGCGATCGACCATTGGCGTGGCCGTCGCAGTTTATGGAAAGGCCGGGTATATTCGCGCGACCTGAAGTCAAGCGGGTGAGAGCGGACGAGTGAGCACAGAATCCGAGCGCGGCCAGTTCGTCCGCCTGAGCGAGACCGAACGGCCGGAAATCATCATCCATGTCGACGGCAAGCCGGTGACGGCACTGGCCGGAGATACCGTGTTGACGGCGCTGTTGCTGGCCGGCGCGCAGCTGCGCGATTTCGAGTTCGGCGCCGGCGCGCGCGCCGGTTTCTGCCTCATGGGCGCGTGCCAGGATTGTTGGGTGCAGTTGGACGCGGGCGGCTCGCTGCGTGCCTGCACCACCTATGTGCGGGACGGCATGCGTCTCACGACAGGCGGCGGCGAGACATGAGCGGCGAAGGGGACATTCTCATCATCGGCGCCGGGCCGGCCGGAACGCGCGCGGCGGAGGCGTTGGTGGGGCAGGGCCTGAGACCCATCGTCGTTGACGAGGCGCCGGCCAGCGGCGGCCAAGTCTATCGCCGCCAGCCGCCCGGATTCCGCCGTTCGGCCAAGCTCAGATACGGCTTCGAAGCGGCCAAGGCCGAAGCGCTGCATGCCTGTTTCGATGGCCTCCGCGAGCGTGTCGATTACCGTCCCGACACCAGTGTTTGGTCGATCGAAAACAAGGTGGCGTTTACCATCGGTCCCGCCGGCGTCGGCCGCATCCCCTTCGGAGCGCTTCTTCTCTGCACCGGCGGGGTCGACCGCGTCCTGCCGATCCCGGGCTGGACGCTGCCGGGCGTTTTTACCCTTGGCGGATCGCAAATCGCTCTCAAGGCGCAAGGCTGCGCCGTCGGCAAGCGGGTCGCATTTCTCGGCAGCGGCCCACTCCTCTATCTCGTCGCCTATCAATACGCCCATGCCGGCGCGGCGGTGGCGGCGGTACTCGACACCGCGCGGTTTAGCGATGCCCTGCCGGCCCTTCCCGGCCTGATGACCGGCGGCGCGACGATGGCCAAGGGGCTGTGGTATCAGAACTGGCTCAGGTTCAAGGGCGTTCCGCTCAAACGTGGCGTGCGCCGCCCCTCCGTCGAGGGCGGAGACCGCGTCACCGCGCTGCGCTACCGCACCGCCGGCGGGCGCGCGCGGCGCGTTGATTGCGATGCGATGGCCTTCGGCTGGGGGGTCAAGCCGGAATGCCAGTTGGCGGAACTGGCCGGCTGCGAAATGCGCTTCGATGCCATGGCGCGGCAATGGCTGCCCGAGAGCGACGCTGAGGGTCGTGCGAGCGCCGATGGCGTTTACCTCGCCGGCGACGGCGCCGGGGTGATGGGCGCCGACGCGGCGGAATATCGCGGCGAGCTGGCGGCGCTGGCCCTTCTCGCCGACCGCGGCTTGGCGGCGGATACGGGGCGGCGAAACTATCTGAAGGCCCGCCTCAGGCGCCTGATGCGTTTTCGCATCGCTCTCGAACGCGCGCTGCCCTACCCGGACGGCATGGCGGCGGCGCTTGCGGACGACACCATCATCTGCCGTTGCGAAGGGGTGACGGCGGGCGACATCCGCCAGGGCCAGTCTCTCGAGCCGGACGAAATCAACCGCGCCAAGGCCTATACCCGGCTCGGCATGGGCCGCTGCCAGGGTCGCATGTGCGGCATCGCGGCGGCGGAAATCCTCTCCCATCAAAAAGGCGTGAGTCTCGCCGAAGTCGGCCGCCTGCGCGGCCAGGCGCCGATCAAACCACTCCAGATCGGCATCGCCGGCGCGGCGGCCGAGGACGATCCCGAACGGGCGGCCTCGATATGAGCCGCATCGAGACGGAAATCGC
>PTKB01000017.1 GCA_002937555.1 Alphaproteobacteria bacterium MarineAlpha10_Bin2
GAACTCGATCAGTCTCGATATGGGCGGCACCAGCACCGACGTATCTTTGTGCGACCGCGGCAACTTACGGATCACCACCGATTGGTACATCGAATATGGATATCCCATCTGCTTTCCCAGCATCGAGGTCCTGACAATTGGCGCCGGCGGCGGTTCGCTGGCCTGGATCGACGACGCGCATTCGCTTCGCAACGGGCCGCAATCCGCGGGTTCCACACCGGGGCCGGCCTGTTATGGGCGGGGCGGCGTCGAACCGACCAACTGTGATGCCAACGTGGTCCTCGGGCGCCTCAGCGACCGGCTCGCCGGCGGCGCGGTCAAGCTCGACAAATCCCTCTCCGCCGAAGCTATCAACCGCGTCGTCGCCGAACCGCTTGGCCTTTCGCTCCAGGAAGCGGCAGCCGCCATTTTGAAAGTCGCCAACGCCAACATGGCCGATGCGGTGCGGCTGGTGTCGATCCGGCGCGGCTACGATCCGCGTGATTTCGCCTTGGTAACATTCGGCGGCGCCGGCCCGCTTCATGGCGTCGCGTTGGCGCGCGATCTCTCCATCCCGACTGTATTGGTGCCGCCGGCGCCGGGTGTGACGTCGGCGCTGGGCTGTCTTTTGGTGGATATCAAGCATGATATTTCGCGCATGTATCTGAGCGCGCTCGAAGACGTGGAACCGGCCGATGTCGATACCGCGTTCCAGGAATTGGAGGAAGAAGGCCGCGGGCACCTTTCGCATGAAGGTGTGACGAAAGACCGCATGTCGTTCCAACGCCACATCGACATGCGCTATCTCGGGCAGTGGCGCGCCATGTCGATCGATGTCGGGACGAATATCACTTCGCTCGATGCTGCCGTCGCGCAGTTTCACGAGGAGCATGGCCGCGAGCATAATTATTCCCGACCCGACGCACCGGTTGAGATTTACCGGCTCACGGTCACGGCGACCGGCGAAACACCCAAAGCCGAATTCGCGGAGCATGAGCGCGATCTCTCGCCCCCAGAACCGGTCGGAGAACGCGATGTGGTGTTCGACGAAGAGCCAAAGGCGATCATGACCCCCGTTTATGATCGTGATAAGCTGAAGGCAGGAGCGGTCGTGGCGGGTCCGGCGATTATCGAACAACTCGATTCGACCATTCTCGTTCCGCCCGGCTATAAGGCGGACGTCATCCCGTCACTGACCATCGTTATAGACGTGCCGCTGGTGCATGGCAGAAGTTGAGGAGAACAGGACCGTGAGCGCAAACAAGGATGGCTACACACTCGATCCGGTTACCTTCGAGGTGTTGAAGAACGCCTACGTCAACATCGTCGATCAAATGGCAGAGCAGATCTTCCGGACCTGCTATTCCTTCGTCATCTGGTCGCGCGATTTCTCGTCGGCGATCTGCGACACCGAAGGCAATACCGTCATGCAGGGCAGCGGCGACATCGCCGCCCATGTCGGCACCCTGCATTACACCGCGCAAGCCGTCATCAACAAGTTCGGCGACGACATTCACCCGGGCGATACGTTTGTCGTCAACGATGTCTATCAGGGCGGCACGCATTTCAACGATACCCGCATCGTGCGCCCGATTTTTTACCACGACATTCACCTCGGCTTTGCCCAGGCCAATGGCCATTGGGCCGATGTCGGCGGCGCCGTGCCGGGCTCGTTCAACGTGAATGCGCTCGATCACATGGCCGAGGGCCTGCGCATCACGCCTGTCCGCGTGTTTAGCAAGGGCGTCTATTTATCCGACGTCGCCGAGCTCATCGCCAACAACACGCGCGCGCCCGACGACATCATCGGCGATCTGCAGGCGCAGGCGGAGGCCTGCAATCTGGCGGAAAGGGAGATATGCCGCCTGTGCGATAAATATGGCGTCGACGTCATCCAAACGTCCTTCGCCGAGGTGCAGGACTATGTCGAGACGCTAACGCGGCGGAAAATCGAGCAACTGCCCGACGGCGTGTGGGAGACCGAGGATTATATCGATGTCGATCCGGCGCTGGGCGAAGGCCTGATCCCGATCCGCATGAAAATGACGATCGACGGCGACAGCGTCCATTATGATCTCTCGGACTCGCACCCGAATACGATCTCCACCTTCCTCAATTGCTGCTATGGCGGCGCCTTTGCCGCGATTGTCGCCGGCACCAAGATGCAGTCGCCCGAAATTCCGCTCAATTCCGGCTTCTACCGGGTGGTGACGGTCGAACTCGGGCCAAAGGGATCGGTGGTCAATGCGGATTGGCCGACGCCCGTCGCCGGCTTTTGTTCCGGACCCTTCGAAAAGATCATGAATTCGGTGTTCGAACTTTGGGCGGAAATACTGCCCGAGCGCGCCATGGCATGTACCTTCAATCTGGAATATCTCTTGATCGGCGGGCGCGACGGCCGCAAGGAAGGCCGGCCATATTTCATGTGGTACGACTGGATGGTCGGCGGTTGGGGCGCGCGCAACGGGCGTGACGGCTGGGCCGCATCGGGACCGGTGTTCGGCGTTCAACTCGGCACCCAGCCATTCGAGGGTCAGGAACGTCTGGCCCCCGTGGTCACCACCGAACATGAGCTCATCGTGGATTCCGGCGGTCCCGGCGCATCGCGCGGCGGCATGGGCGTCGAGAAGGGTGTGACGCTGACCAAGGCGGAACGCACTGTTGTGTCTTATTGCTGTGATCGCGAACGCTCGGTCACCTGGGGGCTTTGGGGCGGCCTGCCCTCGATCCCGCACGGTGTGTGGGTCAACCCGGGAACCCAGGGCGAGCGTTATCTCGGCTCGCTGTTTTCCGGTGTCCCGGTCGAGTCCGGCGACGTTCTGACGCGGCCCTCGGCCGGCGGCGGCGGATTGGGCGACCCGCTCGAGCGCGATATCCAAATGGTCTGCGATGATGTGAGGGAAGGCTACGTATCTATCGCGCGGGCGGAAACGGACTATGGCGTTATCGTCCGCGAAGTGGATGCGGATATGGCGGAGTATGAGGTCGATCAAGCCGCGACCGACGTCAAGCGCAGCTACATCCGTGAGAACCGCCACGCCTGGCTGGACGAAGATGGCGAATTAATTGCCGCCAAATATCGATCCAAGGAACTCGACAAGTTCGATTTAGTCCGCCAGTACGGCGTTATTGTCGATTGGGGCTCGGGCGAACTGCTGCCCAAGACGACGGCGCAGTTCCGGGCAATGCTTAAGCGCCGTACGGCCGCACACTGGCAAACGCCCGGTCACGCAAAGAACGAGACGCCGACTTTACGCGTGGCGTAACGCCTCATTGGCATCTACAAATTCATTGCCGACGCGGTGACCGATCAGTTTGAAGCGGAGTCAATTTCTGGCTGGCATTGACAGCCGTTTTTGACCCAAAGGCAACATACCACACAGCGCTCGAACAGCCTGGGGGCCGTGCCGATAATCATGGTCCGCTAAATCGCAATCGCTTCAGCTCTCGTTTGCGAAAAGGGTCATTGCCGCGCCCATCAGTTTCATAAATTCCACATCCTTGTTCGGGGTGTGGGTGATAATTTGCACGTGGTTCCGCAATAATTGATCCATCGGCATTTCGCCGTCCGCTGCCGCCATCATCGGCTCGTACGATGACGTCATGACGACGTCGGGTGACTTGGCCGAAGCGTATCGCATCTCGACCGATCCATCACCGACATCGAGCGTAAAGTGCTCACCATCCACAATGATTTCGGCCTCAAACCGCACGTCCGGCGTCACGACGCGCCGCATTGCCGTACGCATGCTCAGCACGATCGTTCTCAGGTTTCCGGGCCGGCGTGGCTCCTCGGCCGGCTGAAATCGGCCGCCAAACATGGCCAGTTCAAACAGCAGATTATCTTGTCCTGCCCCCTTATAACTGAGCCACATCTTCGTAGAAGATCACGAATTATGTGGCTCAGTTATAAGGGGGCAGGACAGAATTGGATTTGGGGTTGCCTCGGCATTCTCAGGTTTGGGGCGGATTTCGTCCTACTCTAGAGACATCGCCGATTTTATGGGAGATTAGAAAGGGGGCGACCCTGCTTCGAGGGAATCATATTAGCCGATAATCGTGGGAAGTTGTTGAAAGCTCTTTACCAAATGCTGATTCGCCAGACGAAAACGGCGCCATGAGATTCATTGCGCGCGCCTGGCTGTCTTTGGCGCTGATTTTGGCGCTGGTGGCTGGGAGCGCGCCGGCATGGGCGGATTTCGCCGCCGGGAGGGCAGCGTACGAGCAGGGCGATTTCCGCGCCGCGCGCGAGCAATGGCAGGCGCTGGCCGAGGCTGGTGATGCCACCGCGCAGGCAGCGCTCGGCAGCCTTTATATTCACGGCGAGGGCGTGCCGGTCGATTATCGCGAGGCGCTCAAATGGACCCGTCTCGCGGCTGAGCAGGGCGATTTGACGGGCCAGTTCAACATGGGTTCGATCCATGCTGGCGGACTCGGCGTTGAGAAGGATTTTGGCGAGGCGGCGCGCTGGTTTCATCTTGCCGCCGAACAATATGACGCGATGAGCCGCTTCAATTTGGCCATTCTCTATTCGCGCGGCCTCGGGGTCGCACGCAACGACGCCGAGGCCGTCTATATGTACAACACCGCCGCGGTCATCGCCGGCACGCCGGAAATCGGCCTGCACGATCTCGCCGGAGAAGCGGAACGCATGGCCCTCAACTTGATGATGACCATGGATCAGCAGACGATCCGCGAAGCCCATGCGCGCTCGAAGGATTTCGAGGCGCGCTACTTAAAGCACTATTTAAAGGGCTATTTCGAGCGCAAACGCAGCGGCGAAGAGGCCCAGCAGGAGCCTTGAATCCGAAAACATTCCCGCCACGGATACACCATATCTTGTGGGTGGCTCGATAAATTTACTTGCTATTAGCGTGTCACCCGCTATTTTGGGGGCGTAGCGGCCCACCCCACAACATGTAGGGCTACCACATGTAGGGGAAGGAATGCACGGTATTGAGCCAAATTCAGGCGGGGAACAGGATCATGTCAACTTGGACACCGGAACGCATCGCCGAAGTCACCCGCTTGTGGAGTGAAGGTCTGACCACGGCGGAAATTGGTAAAATGGTCGGGGTAACCAAGAACGCCGTCGTCGGCAAGGCGCATCGCCTTGGATTGCCGCCGCGCCCATCGCCGATCCGGCGCAAGGGCGGCGGTGGTGGCGCTGGCGCGACGATGCCGAGGACGGTGGCGAAGGCGCCGGTCAAACCGATGCGCCAGATTGCCCTCAGTACTTCCGGCGCCTGTTGCAAATGGCCGTTCGGTCATTCCGGCGAAGCGGATTTCCGCTTTTGCGGCAGCCCGGCGCTGGCCAACAAGCCCTATTGCCCTGAGCATTATCAGATGGCCTATTTGCCGGCGCGGGCCAAAGGCGAGTCCAAGGTTGTGCGCGTCGAGCGCCCGGCTGCAAGCGTCCGACGCTCCGCCTCGGCGGCATAGACGCCACAGCCTGCTTCGGCGGATCCGCTCTATCTTGTTGAAATTACAGTAATTTCACTGGCTAGAATCGGGCCCGGCCGATGCTTCTCCAATGCGGCGTGCGGCGTGGCTGTCCATTCGCCCGAGCCACATCATGCCATACATATGAAAATCGCCGATCAGGCTAAAGACAGGGTAGGTGAAGGTTGCCGGGCGGTTATTTTCAACGAAGAAATGGCCGACCCAGGCGAAGAAATAGCCGCTGAAAGGCGCCGCCAAAAGCAGCCAGGGCTGCGGCATCGCGGCTGCTAGGGCGATCAAGGCGAGCGTTCCCGATGTTCCGATGAAATGCAGGCGTCGCGTCGCCGGCCGGCTATGTTGCGAGACATAGAACGGCCAAAATTCGCGGTAGCTTGTGATGCGTTGCCCGGCCATGCCGCACTGCTAACTTTCTGTCTTACTCAAGGCGGAGGTGGCGAAGCGCCCCACTTTGCCTATAATGCTCAAAATTTTCCTTAATATAGACCATAGCGGAGCATTCCATGGCGGCAATGACCACACCAATATGTGATTTCGGCTGGAAGGCGGTCGATTTTGAATTGCCGGGTATCGACGGTAAGAATTATCGCCTCGCGGATGTGAGCGGCGCAAACGGGACGCTGGTGATGTTCCTGTGCAATCACTGCCCGTTCGTGAAGGCGGTGATCGACCGCATCGTGCGCGATGTCTCCGAGCTTGCCGGGCACGGCATCGGCGCCGTCGCCATTATGCCCAACGACGTGTTGAGTCACCCGGCGGATTCCTTCGACAATATGAAGCTGTTCGCGGACGCGCATGGCTTTATGTTTCCCTATGTGATCGATGAAAGCCAGTCAGTCGCGCGCGCCTACGATGCGGTGTGCACGCCTGATTTCTTCGGTTTCGACGCTTCACTTGGCCTGCAATACCGTGGCCGGCTGGATGAATCGCGCCTCGATCCGGTGCCCGGCGCCACCCGTGAGCTGTTCGAAGCGATGAAAAAAGTGGCCGAAAGCGGGGCGGGCCCGAAGCAGCAGTTGCCGAGCATGGGATGTTCCATTAAATGGCGGGACGCCGCCTAGGCACCCGATCCGCGAGCGCCGGTAGCTGACAGAAAGAGGCAGGACGTGGTCGATATTTTCCGCGAAGTCGATGAAGACATTCGCCATGAACGCTATCAAAAGCTGTGGCGGCGCTATCGCTGGTGGATTCTGGGCATCGTCGTGGCGCTGATCGTGGCGGTGGCGGCGTTCGTTTTCATCCAGGAACAGAATGAGAGCCTGCGCCGCGAGGAGGGCATCCAATTCGCCGCCGCGCTAGCGGAACTGGAGGCCGGGCGGCCGAAGAGCGCGGCGGTCGCATTCGAAGCGCTCGCGGACAAAACTGATTCGGGCTATCTGGCATTGGCGCGTCTCAGGGCCGCGGATGCGCTGGTCCAGGCCGGCGATGTGACGGGCGCGGTGGCGCTTTACGATGAGCTGGCGGCGGACAGCCGTGCCAGTCAGCTGTATCGTGAGCTTGCGGCGCTGCTCGCCGCCGAGCGCCTGCTTGACCGCGCCTCGCCGCAAGATGTGATGCAGCGCCTGGCGGCGCTGGTGAACGGAAACGGGCCTTGGCGGCCGATGGCTGCCGAATTGACGGGTCTCGCACAAATGCGCGCCGGGCGCAGTGACGCGGCACGCGAAATCTTTGCCGCACTGCGCGACGATCCGGGCGCACCGAACGGCGTCCGCTCGCGCGCCCAGGAGTTGCTGGCAAGTCTTGGCGGGCCACTCGAGACGGCGCAGCAAGCGGCGCCGCAAGACAGCGCAGACGACTAGAAATGATGCGCGCACCATTCCGCCTCTTCGCCGTTGTCCTCATGGGTGCCGCGCTCGGCGCTTGCGACTTGGTGCCGGATTGGTTCGGCGCCAATGAAGCGCCGCCGCTTCCCGGCCAGCGCCTTTCCATATTAGCCCTGGAAAGTACGATCGAACCTGATCCCCGTATCGCCGATCTCGATGTTCGCCTGCCGCGCCCCTATGTCAATGAATCCTGGCCGCAAAGCGGCGGCTACCCCGATCATGCCATGCATCATTTGGCCGGCGGCGACCGGCTGGCGCCGTTCTGGCGCACCAGTATAGGCGAGGGCTCGGGAGACGATGGGCGAATCCTGAACACGCCAGTGGTCGCCGACGGGCGCATCTTTGCCATCGATTCTGAGGCCGAGGTCAGCGCCTTCGACGTCAACACGGGCGATCGCCTGTGGCGCATCGATCCGCGCATCGAGGACGGCGAGGAGGACGGCTTTGGCGGCGGTCTTGCCCTGGCCCACGGCCTGTTATTCGTGAGCACCGGGTTCGGTCATGTTCTGGCGCTCGATCCCGCCAACGGCGCGATCATCTGGCGCCAGGATATCGGCATTCCTATGCGCGCGGCACCCGTGGTCGCGGGCCAGCGTGTGTTCGCCGTCACCTATGACAATCAATTGTGGGTCCTCGCCGCCAGCGACGGCGCGTTTCAATGGAGCCATGCCGGCATTTCGGAGACGGCGGGCCTGTTGGGCGCAGCGGCGCCGGCGGTGGACGGCGATATCGTCATCGCGCCCTATTCATCCGGCGAGTTGCTGGCGCTCCGGGTGGAAAACGGCCGCACCGTGTGGTCCGACTCGCTCGGCGCCCAGCGCCTCGGTACCGGCAGCCTCGCCGCCCTTAACGATATCAACGGCTCGCCCGTAATCGACCGCGGTGTGGCCTATGCGATCAGCCATGGCGGACGCCTGGTGGCCATCGATGTGCGCACAGGAAGCCGCATTTGGGAGCAGGATATCGCCGGTTTGAATACCCCATGGATCGCCGGTGAATTTCTATTTGTGGTGACCGTCGATGGCGACGTGGTGTGTCTCTCGCGGCGCAACGGGCGGGTGCGCTGGGTGCATTCGTTGCCGCGCTTCGAAGATGAAGAGAGCCGCGACGAGCCGGTGTTCTGGAACGGCCCGCTGCTCCTGAGCGACCGATTGATCGTCCTCGGTTCCAACGGCGATGCCTTGGCCATCTCGCCTTATTCCGGACGTCTTTTGGGGCGTCTCAAGATGCCCTATGGCGTTCGCGTCTCGCCGATTGCGGCCAACGGCACGCTATTTGTTCTCACCGATGATGGCGACCTGATCGCCCTGCGCTGACGCAGGGGCGCGGAACATGCCGTTTAGCGTCGCAATCCTCGGCCGGCCCAATGTCGGCAAATCCACCCTATTTAATCGCTTGGTCGGACGGCGCCTCGCCATCGTCGCCGAAACGCCCGGCGTGACCCGCGACCGGCGCGAGGGCGAAGGGCGCATCGGCCCGTTGCGCTTCCGCGTGACCGATACCGCCGGGCTGGAGGAAGCGAGCCCTGACAGCCTTGGGGGCCGCATGATGGAACAGACCCAACGCGCTCTCGAAGAAGCCGATGTCGCGCTCCTCGTGGTCGATGGGCGGGCCGGTATTACGGCGGCGGACGAGCATTTCGCGGACCAGCTGAGGCGCGCCGAAACGCCGATTGTTCTCGTCGTCAATAAATGCGAGGGCGCTGCGGCGAGCAGCGGTATCGCTGATTCCTATAGCCTCGGCATGGGCGAGCCGATCGCCATCTCGGCTGAGCATAACGAAGGCATGAATGCGCTTTACGACGCTCTGGCCGGGTTCGAGGCGGCGCTCGGCGGCGCCACGGAACCCGCGTTGCAGGCGGGCGACAAAAAATTGCGCCTCGCCATCGTCGGGCGGCCAAATGTTGGAAAATCGACGCTCCTGAACCGCTTGGTCGGGGACGAACGGGTGATCACCGGCCCTGAGGCCGGAATCACACGGGATTCGGTCGCGGTCGAATGGTCGTTCGACGGGCGGCGCATCGAATTGGTCGACACGGCGGGTTTGCGCCGGCGCGCACGGGTCAGCGGAAAACTGGAGAAGCTCTCCTCCGAAGATACGCACGCCTCGCTCGGCCGCGCCGAAGTGGTGGTGCTGCTGTTCGACGCGACGGAGCCGCCGGCCAAACAGGATTTCGGCATCGCCAACCGCTTGGCCGAGGAAGGCCGGGCGCCGGTGATCGTGCTCAACAAGTGGGATTTGGTGGAGACACCGCAAGGCGTGATGCAGGACATGCTGGCGCGCCTGGAGGTCAGCCTGCCGCAACTGCGCGGTGTGCCGCTGGTGACCTGTTCGGCGCTCACCGGGCGCGGTTGCGACAAGCTCATGCCAGCCGTGCTCGATGTTTACGAAAGATGGAACATCCGCGTCCCGACGGCGGCGCTGAACCGCTGGCTAAAGGATGCAACGGAGAGTCATCCGCCGCCGCTCGCCGCCGGGCGCCGCGTCAAGCTGCGCTATGTCACCCAGGTCAAGGCCCGTCCGCCGACCTTCGCCGCCTTCGTCAGTCGGCCCGAGGCGCTGCCGGATTCATACAGGCGGTATCTGGTGAACGATCTGCGCGCGCGGTTCAAGCTCGATGGGGTGCCAATACGGTTCTATTTGCGGAAGGGGAAGAATCCGTACCAGAAGCGGAAGTAATAAGACAGGCCGCCGGCTTATCCTGTCAGACGAACACCTTGCCGCCAGATTCACCACAGCTGACTTCCGCCAACTCAACAAACCGCTCGGTGATGTCGTCGGGGGCGGCGAGCGTGTTCGGGTCTTCGCCGGGGAACGCTTCGGCGCGCATGTTGGTGGCGGCGGTGCCGGGGTCGATGATGTTGACTTTGAGGTTGGTGCGCTTCAATTCCGCCGCGTAAGTGCGCACCAGCGCTTCGAGGCCGGCCTTGCTCGCCGTATAGGCGCTCCAATAGGCCGGTGGGACGCCTTCCGTGACGCCCGAGGTAACGAACATCGCGCGGCCCGCCTCTGACAGCCGCAGCAACGGATCGAGGCTGCGGATGAGGCGCCAATTCGCGGTGAGATTGAGCGCGATGACTTCTTCCCAGACGTCGGGCGGATAATGGCCGACCGGGCGCAAGCCGCCCAGCATCGCGGCGTTGCCGACCAAAATATCGAGACGCCCGAAGCGTTCGTGCAGCGCCGCGCCCAACTGGTCTACCAATTCGCCCTGGCAGAGATCGAGCGGCACCAACATGGCGGGCTCGCCGCCGGCAGCGCGGATTTCGTCGTCCGCTTCTTCGAGGCCGCCGGAAGTGCGGGCGACCAGGATCAGGCGCGCGCCTTCGGCGGCGAAGCGCCGCGCCACAGCCCGGCCGATGCCGCGCGAAGCGCCCGTCACCAGGGCGATGCGGCCGTCTAGCCGCTTGCCGGTCATGTACTGTTTTCGGTGAGCAGCGAGAGTTGCGCCGGCAGGCCGCCGCCGTCGCGGTCGGAAAGGGCGATCGGATAATCGCCGGTAAAGCAGGCGTCGCAATATTGCGGCGCGTCCGCGTTGCGACCCTGTTCGCCCATCGCCCGGTAGAGGCCGTCTATGGTGATAAAAGAGAGGCTGTCGACGCCGATCAGCCGGGCCATCTCGCCGGTGTCGTTGTTGGCGGCGAGAAGTTCGTCGCGATCGGGCGTATCGACGCCGTAGAAACAGGAGTGCGTCGTCGGCGGGCTGGCGATGCGCATATGCACTTCGGTGGCACCGGCGCTCCGCACCATCTCGACGATTTTTGTCGAGGTGGTGCCGCGCACGATGCTGTCATCGACCAGCACAACGCGCTTGTTTTTGAGCAGCAGCTGATTGGCGTTGTGTTTGAGCTTGACGCCCAAATGGCGAATTTGCTCGGTCGGCTCGATGAAGGTGCGACCGACATAATGGTTGCGGATAATACCGAGCTCGAACGGCAGGCCTGCCTCGGCGGCATAGCCGATCGCCGCCGGGACGCCCGAATCGGGCACCGGCACCACAAGCTCGGCATTTGACGGCGCTTCGCGCGCGAGCTCGGCGCCGATCGCCTTGCGCGCCTCATATACGCTGCGGCTTTGCACCAAGCTGTCGGGGCGGGAGAAATATATAAATTCGAACACGCAAAAGCGCTCCGCCGCGCCTTGAAACGGCTTGAAGCTGGTCACTTCGCCGTCCCGCACCAACACCAGTTCGCCGGGCTCGATATCGCGTACCAGCTCCGCGCCGATAATATCGAGAGCGACCGTTTCCGACGTCAACACATAGGCGCCTTCGAGGCGGCCGAGAACGAGCGGTCGAACGCCGTGCGGATCGCGCACGCCGATCAGGGCATTCTCGGTCAAGGCGACCAGGGAATAGGCGCCCTCGACCCGGCGCAGAGCATCGACCAGGCGGTCGGTGACGTCTTCGCCCTTACTCAGCGCCACGAGGTGAATAATGACTTCCGTGTCTGACGTGGAACGGAAAATGCTGCCGTGCTGCACCAGTTCCGTGTGGAGCGCCACCGCATTGGTCAAGTTGCCGTTATGGGCAATGCTGAGACCGCCAAAGGCGAGATCGGCGAAGAGCGGCTGGATGTTGCGGAATTCGGGCCGCCCGGTGGTTGAATAGCGGTTGTGGCCAATCGCCGCGTGACCCTTCAATTCGTCGATGACTTTGGCCTTGCCGAAATTATCGCCGACCCGCCCCAAACCGTAATGCGAATAAAATTGCTCGCCCGTGGTGCTGACGATGCCCGCCGATTCCTGGCCGCGATGCTGCAGGGCGTGGAGGCCAAGCGCAGTATGCGCCGCCGCGTCGGGATGGCCGAGGATGCCGAAGATGCCGCATTCTTCGTGCAGTTTGTCGTCGTCGAAGGGATTTGTGCCGGGTGTTGCTATCGATTGCGTCATGATATGCGCCGCTACTCCTCGACCGAGTTGGAAAGACCGTCCAACTGTTTGCGCTGGTTTTCGTCATAGCCGTCGCGCTCGTCATCTTCGCCGCCGTCTTCGGCGGTCGGCTCCGAGAGCGCGCGCAGGCTTCTTTCAGCGTCCTGCAGTTTCTTCAGGTTTTGTTTGGTGTCGGCCGCCGATTTTTCCGCCTGGCTGCGCAATTCCTCGGGGGCAATTTCGCGGATGATCTGCGCTCCCATCTGGATATAGGGCATTGTTTTCGCTTCTTCCACCCAGGGCGGCCGTTCCTCAGGGTCCTTTACGGCCCAGACGAACAGCATATAGGCCAGACAGATAAGGACGGCGCCCCGCAACAGGCCGAATATGAAGCCGATGGAACGGTCGAGCGCGCCCATGCGGCTGCGCTGCACATAGCCCGAGATGATCTGATTGACAATGGTAAAAAAGATTAGCGCGATGAGGAACAGCACCAGTGCGGTGCCGGCGTCCGCCAGAGTCTCGCCCAAATCGAGATCGGGCCAATTATCGGCCACCCATTGACGCGGATAAACCCGCACATGGGCGAAGGCGAACACTGCAACCAAGGCCGCGCCGACCCAGGCGCTGACTCCCAAAATCTCGCGCACGGCGCCGCGCGAGAACGCCAGCAGCGCTGAAATCAGCATCACCAGAGCGACCAGAATATCGACCGGGTTGACGGGGAATCCTTCCATCGCGCTCAGGCCCCGCTCTCGCCTGCCGGTGACAGGAGATCGAGCAATTCGCCGACCCGTTTGATTTCCTGCCGCGA
The DNA here is from genome assembly GCA_002937555.1 of Alphaproteobacteria bacterium MarineAlpha10_Bin2. Classification (GTDB taxonomy): domain Bacteria; phylum Pseudomonadota; class Alphaproteobacteria; order UBA828; family UBA828; genus PTKB01. The sequence continues at coordinate 12,946 of PTKB01000017.1, forward strand.
GATATCGCCGACGCCGGCCTCGGCCGCATTCTTGCCGCCATTTGGTGATCGCGGCGGTACAATTGCGTGGTTGAAACCAAGTTTGGCGGCTTCCTTGAGGCGCGCGGCAGATTGCGCTACCGGGCGCACTTCGCCGGAAAGACCGATTTCGCCGAACACCACCGTGCCTTCGGGCACCGGGCGGTTTGAATAGGAAGAGACGATGGCCGCCGCCACGGCCAAGTCCGCGGCCGGCTCGCCGATGCGCAGGCCCCCGGCGACATTGAGAAATACGTCGCTGGCGCCGAGAGAGAGGCCGGCGCGAGCTTCCAGCACCGCGAGCACCATGGCGAGACGGCCGGAATCCCAGCCGACCACGGTACGGCGCGGCGAGCCCGGCGGTCCCGGTGCGACAAGCGCCTGAATTTCCACCAGCACCGGGCGCGTGCCCTCGATGCCGGCGAACACGGCGGCGCCGGAGACCGGCCCGCGCTCGGGATTGAGAAAGAGCGTCGAGGGGTTCGGCACTTCCGCCAAGCCGGCGCCGGTCATCTCGAACACGCCGATCTCGTCGGTCGGTCCGAAGCGGTTCTTGACTGCGCGCACGATGCGGAACTGATGGCCGCGCTCGCCCTCGAAATAAAGCACCGCATCGACCATGTGTTCGAGCACCCGCGGGCCGGCGATCTGGCCTTCTTTGGTGACGTGGCCGACGAGGAGCAGCACCGAGCCAGAGCGCTTGGCATGGCGAATCAATTCCTGAGCGGCGCCGCGCACCTGAGACACCGTGCCGGGCGCCGAATCGAGAGTATCGAGATACATCGTCTGGATCGAATCGATAACGATGATATCGGGCGCTTCGGCGCTCTCCAGGCTGGTCAGGATATCGCGTACGCTGGTCGCGGCGGCGAAAAGCACCGGCGCATCGCCGATCCCGAGACGGGCGGCGCGCAGGCGGATCTGCTCGATCCCCTCCTCGCCGGAAATATAGGCGGCGCGGAGGCCGTTCGCCGCCAGCGCGCCGGCAGCCTGCAAAAGAAGGGTGGATTTGCCGATCCCCGGATCGCCGGCGAGGAGCACACTCGAGCCGGTCACTAGGCCGCCGCCCACCACCCGGTCAAGCTCGGCAATGCCACTTACGTGGCGCGCCACCTCGCCATGCTCGCCGGCCAGATTGACGAAGGCGATTTCACGTCCTTTGCCCTTGCCCAAGCCTTTCGGCGCCGCTTCGCGAGGGATTTCCTCGACAATGCTGTTCCAGGTGCCGCACGCATCGCACTTGCCCGCCCAGCGCGGCCGGGTGGCGCCGCAGGATTGGCAAACGAATCTCGGATCTGTGCGCGCCAACGAACCTCCACCCAACGCTAACGCCGCGCGTACGGCGATCGCAGAACCAACGCGCGGATCACAAGCGGCAAAATCGCATCTGATCCGGGCCTGCGGCGCAGCTGTCGAATATTTGCCCGACAGGCGCATTGCCGCTTTCATCAATCACTTCCAACGCGCCACCCTAGATAAACCTGCCGTCGGCTTTCATGCCGATTCGAATCGCAATTTTACGCGCACTCGCCATGTCGTGGGTAACGGAAAGCGTTGTCCCGTCAATTACCACCCTCAACGCCACTTCGCGCCGCAACCCTCGCGCTCGTTTCATCCGCCATCAACCGAATGGTTTCCACAGCAAAATCAACTTTGGCAGCACTGTGAGTGCCGCCAAAAGGGCGATGAACATTGCCGCCGCGATGAGCACGCCAAAATAAATCGTCGGGACGAAATTGGAAAACACCAGGATAGAAAAGCCAATGATGATGGTCATCGTCGTGTAGAACACCGCCTTGCCGATATTGGAGTGGCAAATGTGCAGGGTCTCCACATAACTCTGGTTAACGGCGTACTCCTCCCGGAAGCGGTAGATATAGTGAATGCCGTTGTCCACCGCGATGCCGATGGTGATAGCGGCGATGGTGATGGTCATCATGTCCATGGGTATTTTCGCCCATCCCATCACGCCCAAAACCACTGCGGCGCCGAGCAGGTTCGGCACAATGCCGATCACCGCCAAGGGGACAGATCGGAACAGCAAGAGGAACATGATCGCGATCCCCAGCATCACAACGCCGATGGTTTTGATCTGCGATGAGAACAAGCTCTGCAGCATGTTGTTGTAGAGCACTAGGAGACCGCTTACGGTCACGTCCTGCTCCTCGAATTTGAGCTTCTCCACGAGGTCGCGGCGCACCGTTTCGAGCAACTCTTTGCGGCGAATATCCGGATTTGAATCCAGCACGCGCGCGAAGAGGCGAGCCTCGTTGTCATCGATGGAGACATAGGGGTCTATCATCGCTTCCCTTACCGAGAGCGGAATCTTGGTGTAAAGGAGCGCCAGCATCATTCCGTCCAACTCCTCTTCGATGACGTCTTCCGCCACCCGCACCCCCGAGGCAAGCGAGAGCACCTTGCCGATTTCGGGCAGTCCATCGAGGTAATCATGTACTTCCTTGATGCGCCGGACCTTGTCGGTGGTAAACCAGTACTCCGGCGAGGCGGCGAGCGATTTCGCGTATTCGAGCTCCAATTCGATCTCGTACTCGCTCAACCCCTCAAGATCTTCGGGCGTCAGGATGTCCTCCGTGTCATCCGGAAATTTGATCAGGATTTCGAGCGGCGTCGTGCCGCCGAGTTTCTCATCGATAAGCTTGAGACCCTGATAAATTTCCGTGTCGTCGCTGAAATAGTTGACGAAACTGTTCTCGACCCGCAGTTGGCTGATTCCCACCGCGCTCGCGGCGGTCACGATGACCGCCAACAGCAGGATTTTGTTGCCTTGGCTCTCCGTCAGACGGGCGAGATATGCCGGCAACAAAAACCGGTCTTCGCCGACGGCGGGTTTGGATGCGGTTTTCCCCATCACGATGAGCACTGTCGGGAACAGCAAGAATGAGGTGGCAAATGTCACCGCCAACCCGGCGCTCATCATCCAGCCGAAGTCGATGACCGGCTTGATGTCGCTTACCACCAGGGAGCCAAAACCGATAATGGTGGTGAGCGCGGTATAGAGGCAAGGTTTCACCATCTTGTGCGTGGTGGCCCTCACCAGCGCCACCTGATCGTCATCGGGATGATCCCGATTGAGCTGGCGGTAACGCACGATCAGATGAATGTTCATCGAGATGGTGATGATCAGCATTAGGGCGAGAAAATTGGAGGAGATGATTGTGACGTTCCAGCCGCTTAACCCCAGGACGCCGACCATGACCAGGCCGGCGTAAAAGCAGCTCAGCAGCGGCAGCACGATCCAGCGCAATTTGCGGAAGATTGCGGTGAGTACAATGATGAGAAACGCCAGGACGCCGCCGCCGAAGACGGTCAGGTCGTTGCGCACGAATGTCACCATGTCGTCGGTAATCATCGGCACGCCGCCGAGATATAAGACGCCATACTCGCTGTAACGCTTGAGAATCTCTCTGATTTGCACAATCTCGAGATGGCGCTCAGCATTTAACGCTTCTTGTGCCCGGTCATATTCGCTTTCTACCCGTTCCAGGGTTTGCGTTTCCTCGGCTGAGAGACCGGCAGCTCGTCTTTTTGCCCTGAGCTGGTTTCGAGATTTCGACAAATTGTCGAATTCCTGATCCTCGACCAGCGACAGCAGCACGGCGGTGGTCTGTCCATCGGCGCTGATGATGAGCTCGCGGTAGATCGGGCTGTTGAGCAACTCGTCTTTGGCCCGCTCCCGGTCGACTTCGGGATTCTCCAGGCTCGGGATGTCGTTGATCATTTCCGTGAATGGTTTGTCCGAGCTTTTCAACAGGGGCGCATCGAGTATCGTTAACACCGTCTCCACACTAGGGACTTGCTTGAGTTCTTCACGGAGTTGCTTCAAATGCGCTAAGGATTCGTCAGAGAAAAGGTCCTTCTCAGGCGAATAGGTCACGACCAGCAAGTCGCCACTCGGATAGCGCTCGTGGATTTTCCGGAACTCATTCAGGTCGGCATCGTCTTCCAGCAACAAGGAGTCGGCCGATGCGTCCAATTTGAAGTCTTTTGTGTAATAGCCGAAGAAAACCAGAATCGAGAGCAGCGCGACGAGAACGAGCTTGGGATGGCGGAGCACTAGAGTGTCATAGCTCTGGGCGATGCGAGACGTCATGCCGCGCCTTCCCGCTCGCGTCCGTTTTCGATGTACGAGCGCCGGTGGCGCCGCCCGAGCGAAGTCAATATTTCATAACCGATGGTGCCCGCCTCGGCGGCAAATGCGTCAATGGAATGGGGGCCGCCGATCAAATCGACTAATGCGCCCGGTTGGGCGTGCTCTGGCGGTATTTCGGTGACATCGAGCGTAATCATATCCATCGACACGCGCCCGACAACCGGCACCTGGACGCCTCTGATATAGCCACTGGCCTGTTTGCTGGCGCTGCGCAAATATCCGTCGGCATAGCCGACGGGCACGGTCGCAATCCATGACGGCCGCGCCACCATATGCGCGGCACCGTAACCAACGCTCCGAGGACTGTCAACGCGGCGCACCTGCAGGATTTTCCCTTGTAAACGAACGACTTCCGACATCGGGTTGGCTTTGTCGGGGGTCGGATTTATGCCGTACAGCGCGGCCCCGGGACGGGCCAAATCAAAATGAAATTCGGGGCCGAGAAAGATGCCGGAAGAGTTGGCGAAGCTCGTTTTCGCAGGTCCTACGATCTGCCCCAACGATTCCAGCGCCGCTTTGAACTCAGCCAGTTGCGCCTCGTTCATCGGGTGTTCGGGCTGTTCGGCGCAAGCCAAATGGCTCATCACAAAGGCGATATCGAGCCCTGACAAGCGCTCCGGCTCCGCTTCCAGGCGCGCGACTTCCTCGGGCGGCAAGCCGAGGCGCGACATGCCGGTATCGATCTGCAATACCGCTTTTCCCGGTGCGCCTCGGCTTGCATGGGTGCGCCAAAGTTCGATCTGGCCGAGATCGTTGAGAATGGGTTTGAGGCGGTGGCGCGAAAATTCCTCCGCTTCGCCCGGTTGGGGGCCGAAAAAAACGGAAATCCGGCAGTCCGATAGGAGCTTGCGCAAATCGACGCCTTCATCGAGTGACGCGACAAAGAAATCGCGGCAACCCGCCGCGTGAAGCGCGCGGGCCACGGCTGCCATGCCCAGACCATAGGCATCCGCCTTGACCACCGCACCGGCGCGCGCGCCGGATTTGAGGCGCGCGCCCAAGGCGCGCCAATTGGGGGTGATGGCGTCGAGGTTGATGCTGAGCTGGGCGCCCGCGAAGGCGTTCGGCGGCATCGATCGCGCTCAGAACGGCGCGTCGTCGGCTGTCTGACTGTGCGCGCGGTCGTAATTGCCGAAGCGGGTGAGATACTCGTTGAAGTACATATCGACTTTGCCGATCGGACCGTGGCGCTGCTTGGCGACGATCACTTCGGCAAGGTTATGCACCCGCTCCATGCGTTCCATCCATTCGGCATGGTCGGCGGTACCGTCCTCGGGTTGCTTGCGGGCGAGATAATACTGTTCTCGGTAGATAAACATGACGACATCCGCGTCCTGTTCGATCGACCCCGATTCCCTGAGGTCGGAAAGCTGCGGCCGCTTGTCGTCGCGTTGCTCCACCGCGCGCGACAATTGCGATAGGGCGAGGACCGGCAGGTCCAATTCCTTGGCCAGCGCCTTCAGCCCCTGGGTAATTTCGGAGACTTCCTGAACCCGGTTGTTGAGGCGCATACTGCTCGACGGGCGCATGAGCTGGAGATAATCGACGATGACCATATCAAGTTCGATTTCTGCCGCCAAGCGACGACACTTGGCGCGCAGTTGTGTAGCTGAAAGGGCTGGCGTGTCGTCGAGATGAATGCCGAGCTCACTCAACAGTCCGACTGAATGAACGAAGCGCTTCATATCGTCATCACCTAGGTTACCCAGACGCAGGAGTTGCGAATCGATGCGGGTGTCTTGAGCCACCATGCGTTGCATCACCTGTTCGTTCGACATTTCTAAAGAGAAGAGGGCAACTTGTTTCTTGTATGTGCGGGAGGCGTTAAGCGCTAAGGAGACCATGAAGGCAGACTTTCCCTTAC
>PTKB01000170.1 GCA_002937555.1 Alphaproteobacteria bacterium MarineAlpha10_Bin2
GGTCCACTCGGGACGGGCGCACATACTTACACGCTAACGGTATAGTGCATCATTTGATTGCTCGCGGTAGCAAGAGTGAGACTGAGTTGCGCTATTGATCAGAAAAAAAAACACAGATATAAGCCATAATGGCTCATATGGCTGGATGAAATGTAACATGTAAAATGTTTAACTTTAACAGGTTATAATTATTATGTGCGATTGGCATGCGCTATGCTGTATCAATAGCTGCCCCAAAATGGGTAGTCAAAAAAATTGAAAGGAGACAGATCATGACAATTAGATGTCTAATACCGAGGACGGGCAGGACGAGATCTCCCGTAAGACGCATACAGGATTTTGGCCTGGATTCATGTGATCGGCTGTTTGATGACTTTTTCCGCGGATTCGGCATTGTGCCGACATTGGCCGCGTTCGAACCAGGAACGTTCACGCCCAGCGTGAATCTTTCCGAGACCGACAAAGCAATCAAGGTCGTGGCTGAACTACCGGGCCTGGACGAGAAGGAAGTCAATGTGGAGCTGGATGAAGACACGCTCGTGCTGCAGGGCGAAAAGAAGGCGGAAGAGGAGCAGAAGGAAGACACGTGGTATCGCATAGAGCACTCCTACGGGAGTTTCCGTCGCGTTATCCCGCTGTCTGCAGAGGTCGACGGTGAGAAGGCGAAGGCTTCCTTCAAAAAGGGTGTCTTGACGATAACGCTTCCAAAGCGGCCGGAAGCACAGCCCAACAAGAAAACGATCAACATTACGACCGGGTAACGCACCCGGATTGTGAAACCCTGAAAGCCGTAGGCGGACCCCCCTCCGCCAATATGACCACATGCCCGCAGATTTATCGGGATGGGAGTATGCGACGTGGAAAATCTATACGCGGCGGATGCGTTTGCCGGAAAAACGGTGTTGGTGACGGGTTCGACCTCGGGCATCGGCGCCGGGACAGCCAAAGCGTTTGCGGCACATGGCGCGAAGGTAATGGTCTCCGGGCGCAATCTTGAACGCGGCGAAGCGGTGGTGGCGGATATCCGCGCCGCCGGCGGCACGGCGGAGTTGATCATTGGCGACGTGGCGGAAGCTGAATTCTGTAAAACGCTGATCGCCGAATCCGTCGCCCGGTTGGGCCGTCTCGATATCCTCATCAACAATGCCGGTATCGCCATCAACGGCAAGATCGCCAGCCATTCGAACGCCGCCTGGCAAGCGCTGATCGATACCAACATCAGCGCCGTCTTCTACCTCTCGCGTGCCGCGATCGGTCACATGAAGCAGCAAGGCGGCGGCGTCATAATCAACATGTCGTCGGAATGCGGACTGATCGGCTATGAAGACCTCGCCGCTTACAGCGCCACCAAAGGCGCGATTGTGATGTTCACTAAGGTCCTGGCGCTCGATCACGCAAGCGACAAGATCCGCGTCAACGCCATTTGCCCCGGCGATATTGACACGCCGATGACCGATATTGGTTGGCAGGCCTTGAACCTGACGTCGGAAGAAATCCGCGAAAAATTGAAAGAACACATACCGATCGGGCGGGTCGGCAGGACCGAAGATATCGCCGCCGCGGCGATGTTTCTGGCCTCCGATGCGGCCGGATTTGTCACTGGCGCGATTTTGCCGGTCGATGGTGGCACGACTACACGATAAAATACAAATCTATTTTTTGCCTGATCGTCTCAAAATTTCTAATCTAAATTACGCAATAATCACTCTAATGCTTTGAATTAACAATGTAATATTAATTTAGATTCAGACTTACCCCATGCGACTCAGGCGTCTGCCCCCAATCCGGCATATGTGGGTATGACTGTGGACAGAAATTATTAACTATTTTCAAGCATATACTCGTCGGAGTTAAATCTACGACTCGAAGGGAAGCGGAGATGCCGTCCGTAACCGAAATTTACGTTTGCAAGCCCGGGCAGAAACTGAAATAGGGCAAGCTCTTTACGTCGAACGATATCCATGATCGCCAAGCGGCGGAACTGGGCGCGCGCGAGCATTGCAGATTTGACGACTCCATCGCCAAGATCGCCTATTACGCGATCCAGGACGATGGCGGCTACAAAAGCATTCTCATTTACGGAAAATCCGGGTGTCGATCTGAGCACCGTGCCGACGAACGGGCGTGAAAGTCTGATTTCCGCCGCTGCCGAAGCGAATGTGCACACGCAGACCAGCGAAAAGCCACGTTACTCGCTGTTTTCAAAGGTCGTGACCTTCTTCACCGAGGAAGCGAATTAGGCAGATATGGCGCGCCGGCGCCACCGCGGGGTTAGGATTGCTGGCCTGCAACGATCGCGATTGGCCGCATAGTGGCGCCCTCACCTTCCCTTGATTCTCTCAGCTCCGAACCGGGCGCCTACATATTGGCGATAGACCTGAAGCGGAAATTGGCGCTCGACATCGCTGCACTCGCCGGCCCGTTGCGCCCGCCCGTTCTTGTTCCCGGGCGCTATGTTTATTGCGGCAGCGCCTACGGCGCAAGCGGGCCGAGGGCGCGCATTGCCCGCCACCTCAAGCGCCGGAATTCGATGCGTTGGCATGTCGACAGGCTGAGCACCGCCGGGCATATCGTTCACATCGCCGCGCTGGCCGGCGGTTCGGAATGTGCATTGTTTGCCGGATTGTGCGCTCTTCCCGGCACGTCCGTGCCGCTGCCGGGGTTTGGCAGCTCCGATTGCCGCGTCTGCGCCGCGCATCTGGCCGCAGTACCGGCGGATTTCGATATTGCGGAATATCTCATCGGTTTCCGTTCGCCAGCTTGACCGAATCCGGGTGTGCCCTGAGACGCGCCATCGCCACCATCCCGAGGAACGGTCCAGCCGCATCAGCAACCAGGGCTCGGCGCCGAACATAGAATTCGGCATTGCCGCCGTCGTCAACGTGCCGCAGACGAAACCGATAGCAACGCTACTGGTGAGCAGCGCCGAATGTTGGCGCCGGCCTCAATCGTCTGGCGGGAGGGCGCGCTTTGCGCCGTTCTCATCGATGGCGACATAGACGAAGGTTCCCTCGGTGACTTTGACCTGCGTGGACGTGCGCCGGCGTTTGGCCCAAGTTTCGACTTTGACCGAAATGGACGTCGTGCCGGTGCTGGCGATATCCGCATAGCAGGTCACGAGGTCGCCGACCGCAATCGGCTGGTGAAAGCGCATGGCGTTGACGGCAACAGTGGCGATGCGCCCGCCGGCGCGCTCGACCGCCGGCACCGCGCCGGCCAGATCCATTTGCGACATCACCCAGCCGCCGAACACGTCGCCATTGGCGTTGGCGTCCTTCGGCATGGCGAAAACACGTAGCGCGAGTTCACTGCCGGGCGGTTGGCCGGTCTGCGGCATGGCGCGTCACTCCGTATGGTTTAGCGCGAAAGCGCAAACCTTATACACCGCGCCGCCGCTCTACCGCCAAGGGTTTGCACGGCACGGTTGGCGAGCTTGCTATTCGGAGTGGCCGCCCAGCTCGGATGAACTGTCGGCAATGCGGTGCAACTAGCGGATCGCGCTCTCCGCGTTCAAAACGGCTTGCACCATCTTATCCGCCCGGGCGCGCAGTTCGAGGCCCTCGGCCCCGGCGCCCCTATCTTGCAGACTGGCAGCATCGATCGTGTCGGTCAGCATTTTCAGGCTCAAGGTGCGCGCTTGCTTGCCGTGGCATTCGAGGCCGGCGCGCAGCATGGCGCTCGCCGCCCGCATTTCCGCGGTCAGGCCGGCGCCTGCGGCATCCGCCGATTTGCGCTTGCTGATCTCGCCACCACGGGCGTAAAGCTCCGCTTCCGTCCGCTCGAACAAATCCTGCCGCTTCCGTACCATCGGATCCCCCGTCAATCGCCATGAGCCGGTCTCACGTCATCGACCGAGAGTGACGGGGGAACACTTACAAAGGGTTAACGCTCAAGCATCCCAGGACCAGAAATCCCGGCCCTCCTTAATGAAGAAACGCGACATGATCATCTTGTGGACTTCGGAGGCGCCGTCGACAAGCTGGGCCTGGCGGGCATAGCGGTACATCCACTCCAGCAGGGTATCGCGCGAGTAGCCGCGCGCGCCGCACAGCTGAATACAAGTATCGACGGTCTTGTTCAGGGTTTCCGCGACCTGCACCTTGGCCATGGAGACTTCTTTGCGCGCCCGATCACCCTGGTCGAGCTTCCAGGCGGCATACATGGTGAGGAGGCGCCCGGTATGGATGTTCATGGCGGCCTCGCCCAACATCCATTGCACGCCTTCATGCTCGGCCAGCGTTGTGCCAAAGGATTCGCGATCTTTGACATATTCGGCGGCGATGGACATGGCGCGCTCCGACATGCCGAGCCACCGCATGCAATGGGTGAGACGCGCCGGGCCGAGGCGGATTTGCGTCGCGCGCAAGCCGTCGCCGACTTTCATCAGAAGGTTCTCTTCGGGAATCTCAAGGCCGTCGAAGCGCAATTCGCAATGGCCGCCATGTTCCTCTGGCCCCATAATCGGCACTTTGCGGACAATCTCCCAACCCGGTTGATCCTTATGGAACAGAAACGCGCTCAAGCCGTTGCGCGGATCGTGCGAGGTGCGCGCGATGAGGATAAAATGGGTCGAGGCGCCGGCGCCGGTGATGAACCATTTGTGGCCATGCACCACCCATTTATCGCCTTTCTTCTCGGCCTTGGTGCGCATCATGCCGGCCGGATCGGAACCGCTGCCGGGATGCGGCTCGGTCATGACGAAAGCGGAGCGCACCTTGCCGTCGATAATCGGCTGCAGCCATTTTTCCTTCTGCGCATCGCTGCCGACCATCCACAGAAGGCGCATATTGCCGTCGTCGGGCGCGGCGCAGTTGAGCGCCGCCGGGCCGAAGATGGAGAAATTGGCCGCTTCATAAATCACCGCCTGCTCGGTCATCGACAATCCCATGCCGCCAAGCTCCTTCGGCATTTGCGGCGCCCACAGGCCGGCCACCTTGGCTTTGTCGCGCAATCCCGCCAGTTTCTCGAGCGGGATATTCTCATGCTCGTCGAACGATTCCCGCGGGCTTTCTAGCGGGATGCAATTGTCCTGGACAAATTCGCCGACGCGCCTGCGAAGCTCTTCGATTTCCGGTGATAAAGTAAAATCCATGTCTACTGCACCTTGTGATTTTGATCGGGCAAAATTCGAGTTTAGGAGGAATTCGCCCGCTCGCGCAGAACAAATTTTTGTATCTTGCCGGTCGCCGTCTTCGGCAACGGTCCGAATACCACCGCACTCGGAACTTTGAAATGTGCTAGATGGTCGCGGCAAAAAGCGATGATGGTTTCGGCGTCGACGTCAACCGCGTCCGCCTTGAGGTCGACGAAAGCGATCGGCGTTTCGCCCCATTTATCATCCGCCTTGGCGACCACGGCCGCTTCCAGCACCGCCGGATGGCGGTAGAGAATGTTCTCCACTTCGATGCTGGAAATATTCTCGCCGCCGGAAATGATGACGTCCTTGGAACGGTCCTTAAGCTCGACATAGCCGTCTGCATGCATGACGCCGAGATCGCCGGTATGAAACCAGCCGCCGGCGAAGGCCTTTTCGGTTTCTTCGCGGTTGGCGAGATAACCTTTCATGAGCGTATTGCCGCGCAGTAAAACCTCGCCCATCGATTTCCCGTCGGCAGCGAGCGGGCGCCCGGTTTCCGGATCGGCGACGATGGCGTCGGAGACAGCCAATGTCGGAACGCCCTGGCGTGACATTTTTTCCGCGCGCTCTTCCACCGCCAGTTCGGGCCAATCGTCTTGCCACTCGGAAATCATCGAGGGGCCGTAACATTCCGTCAGGCCATAGAGGTGGGTCACGCGGAAGCCCATCTCCTCCATGGCGGCAATCACCGTGGCAGGCGGCGTCGCGCCG
>PTKB01000171.1 GCA_002937555.1 Alphaproteobacteria bacterium MarineAlpha10_Bin2
ACTTTCGATTTGCCCACGCATTTGCCCACGCACAAACGCGTGGTCGGGCATTTAACGTTGTGGGTTGCTATGGACGTTTCAAGAGGTAACTTATTGTTATTGCACGAATAGTCAGCGGCTGACGGAACTGCTATGGACCGCTATATATGGTAATTGGTCGGTCTCTCCCTCCGCCAAATTCTTATTTGATTCCACGGCTAACATGCCTCAGCCGGCACCGGAACCGGGCTGGAACGTGTAGCCCGATATCTCGATTTGCAAAAATTGTGCACCGGGTTGATGCGCTTGCGGCTATGCCTCCACGGGCACGACATTGATTCCTGCCGGTGAGCTCATTTCCATGACGACGAAATCCTCCGAGCATCTGACGAAAGTATGTCTGATTTCCGGCGGCGCGATGACTGTTGTGCCTTTTTCAAGTCTCACCAAGCCGACGCCTTCATATTCCAGCTCGCACCAGCCGTCGAGAACGACGGAAACTTGTTCGTCGATATTGGTGTGAATATGTTCCGGTATCTCCGGAATGGAACCCTTGGCACTGAGATAATGGATGCCGAATTGCCCGCCCGATCTTTCCGCAGCATCGGTTTCTTGCGAGGCAAATCCTTCGTATACCTCACCGGCTTTATTGGGATCGAGATGCGTGATTACCAGTGGAAATTTGAGTTCGGTCATGATTCTCTCCGTTCCCTAAGTCAAGGCGAGTATGCCGCGACAGCGGCTTCACGCCGAAAAACATCGTAACTGCAAACGGCTGTCGCGTTCAAACGCGTCCACGGCTGTCTCCGCCGCCGGCGCCGACTTGTTCTTGCGCCTGTTCGCCGTCCGGCGTGCGATCCCGAGCGCGCCCCGGTTAGCCTTGCCAGGGCGGAATTGGCGTCTCCCACTGGGCGTTCTTGACCGCGCTCATCAACTTCAAAATGAGCTCGATATGGTTAAACAGCCAGGCGCCGTTTTCCTTGCGGAACTGGGATTCGTACCAGCCGCCGATCCAGGTATCCTCAGCCGCGCCGCCGCCTTCCGGCGTGACCTTGGCGAGCTCCCAGAGATAATATTCGCCCGCCGCCGTTTGGCCATCTTCGGCCACGGTGATAATCGGCTGGGTCATATAGTGAAGCGCCCATGGCAATGCCACGGTACAGGTTTCGCGCAAACCCGCGACAACCGCATCGCGCCCTTCCCAGCGCCCAATTCCTTCGCAGTTCCACACCGCGTCAGCGCTAAAGCAGGGCGCCATCATCGCCGGATCGCCGTTATGGTCCGCCGCCTTGGCGTAGCGCGCGATGAGTTGCTTGATCGCCTCGATGTCTTCCAGGCGGCTCAGCCGCTTTTCAATATCACCAGACATGATTACCCCTCCAAATTCAAAAATACGGCCACCAACGTCAGCGGGCGCTATGACCTCACCGCATTGTAGTCATTCCGCCCGCCAACCTCAAAAATATCGAATGCCGAACGCGTGCGGGCGAATATGCGCTACATTCCGCGGCAGCGTAACAAAGCGAGTTGGAGCAATCAGCGCATGGCGCAACCGGGGGCGGAATTGGCCCAAGCAATCGCCGCCTATCAGCAAGGCAATCGCGGCGAGGCGCTCAAGATCAGCCGCGCGATCCTGGCGCGCGAACCGGACAATTCGGGCGCGCATTATGTGCTGGGCGTTGCCCAAGCGGATGCGGGCGAGATGGCCGAGGCGCTCCGGGCACTTGAGCGCGCGGTTGCGCTGACGCCGGAGAAGGCCAGTTTTCACATCACTTTGGGCAATCTCTATTTGAACTTGAAACGAGACGCGGCGGCGGCCAATGCTTTCCGCCGGGCGCTCGCCATCGCGCCCAATTCGGCGCCGGCGCATGCCAATCTAGCGACCACGCTCAAACGTCAAGGGCGCCTGCCCGAAGCGGCCGCCGAATTCCATGCCGCGCTCGTCCTGCTGCGCGGCGCCTCCGGGGATGTAGCGACCGATCCCTCCCAGCACGAGACTTTCCGATTCGCCTCGCGGGCCAAGCTCGCGCATGACATCGAGCAGTATGATTATTTGCTGGCGCGAGGCGCCCTGCCGCCCGCCTTCGAGCAGGAGGTTGCCGCGCACCGCGAGGTACATTCCGAATTGGAACGCCGGGACGCGGGCGGAGATAATGCCCGGCGTCACGCGCTGTCGGACTCTCAACAGGCACGTCTTTCCGGCAGCTTCAATCGCCTCAACTATTTGCCCGCCGAAACGAATTGGCAGGAAGCGGCACTTAATCCGGCGCTTGGTTGCCGGGAGGTTCAAGACCAATACACTTGCGCCGCACCGCCGACAGTGATCATCGACGATTTCCTGAGCGCCGCGAGTTTGGCGGAGTTGCGCCGCTTTTGCCTCGAAACCACCATCTGGTTCGACTGCAAGGAGCATGGCGGCTATCTCGGCGCCTATCTGAACGAGGGTTTTTACAGCCCGCTCCTGTTCACCCTCGCGCGCGAACTCGAGGCGCGTCTGCCGGATATCTTTGCCGGCCACAATTTGGCCCAGATGTGGGCCTTCAAATACGGCGCCGAGAGTGCCGGGACTCGCCTCCATGCCGACAAGGCGGCGGTCAATCTCAATTTCTGGATTACCCCCGATAGCGCGCTCGAAGACGAAACGGGCGGGGGCTTGCGGCTCTACGATATCGCCGCGCCGGCGGAATGGCGTTTCGAAAGTTACAATCACCAAGAAAAGGCGCTCCGGGCGGAGATCACGCGGCGTGGCGCCACATGCCGCGACATACCCTACAAGTGCAATCGCGCCGTCATTTTCGATTCCAGCTTGATCCACGAGACCGTTCCGCTCCGCTTCCGCACGGGGTACGAGAACCGCCGCATCAACGTTACCATGCTGTTCGGCGAGCGCGTTGAGGTCTGAGCCGCGTCAAGCCGTTCTGGGGCCGCGGCCGAGAATCATGTCCGCCGCCTTTTCGGCGATCATGATGGTCGGCGTGGCCGTGTTGCCGGCGATGATCTCGGGCATTACAGAGGCATCGACCACCCTGAGGCCATCAATTCCACGCACGCGCAATTCGCTGTCCACCACCGCATCTTCGCTTTCGCCCATCTTGCAGGTGCCGGCCGGATGCCAGACAGTGGTGGCGTTGGCGCAGAGCCAGGCATTCATGTCTTCATCGCTCTCCACATCCGCGCCCGGCGAAATCCCTTCGCCGCGATAGGGCGCGAAAGCGTCCTGCGCCATGATGTTCCGCACCAGCCGCACGCCATCGCGCATCACCCGCCGGTCGGCCGCTTCGGCCATGGAATTGGGTTCGATCGTGGGTGCCGCAAAGGGATCGGCGGAGGCGATCGTCACCCGCCCCCGGCTCAAAGGGCGCGCCAAGTAGAAATGGGTGAGATAGCCGTGCCGTCCCTGCTTCTTCCGCGTCGTGTCGAGGGAAAGGCCCGGAATGAATGTGATCTGAATGTCGGGGATTTCGAGTTCGGGCCGGGTGCGCAGGAAACCGCCCGCTTCAAGGGCGACGGAAGCGCCCGGCCCGTCGCCGAACAGCCACACGCGCAAGAGAGCAAGCGCCGCCCGGTCGGCGCGGAACAGGCGGTAAAGCGTCACCGGTTCGAGGCAGTGGTTCTGCACATAGGCGCCCAAATGATCTTGTAAATTGCCGCCGACTCCGGGAAGATCGGCGACCAACGGAATATCCAGTGCTTGAAGCCGAACGCTGTCGCCGATACCGGAAATCTGAAGCAAGGCTGGTGAATTCACCGCACCGCCGCACAGGATCACCTCGCGCGCCGCCCGTGCCTTTATTCTTTCGCCGCCTCTGCCGCCCAGCGCATATTCGACACCGGTCGCGCGCGCGCCATCGAACAGAACACGCATGGCATGGGCGCGCATGACGACCTTCAGATTGGTCCGACCCCTCACCGGCGCGAGATAGGCGGTGGCGGCGGAGACGCGCCGGCCGCTGTCGATGTTGAAATCCTGACGCCCCACGCCTTCCTGTTGCGAGCCGTTGAAATCATCCGTCGCCGGATGGCCGGCCTGGCGGCAGGCTTCGAGAAAGACCGGATAGAGCGGATTGTCCGATTTCGCCCGGTTGACGATGAACGGGCCGTCGTTGCCGTGATACTCGTCGCGCCGTTGGCGGTGGCCTTCGGCGTGTTTGAAGTATGGCAGAACCTCATCATAGGACCAGCCGGCGAGGCCGGATTCGGCCCAAGCGTCGTAATCCCGCCGGTGGCCGCGCATATACATCATGCCGTTGATGGCGGAAGTGCCGCCCAACACCTTGCCGCGCGGCCACGCGATGCGCCGGCCATTCAAATGCGGCTCCGGTGCGCTCACATAGTTCCAATTGGTGGATTTCACGAAATAGGAAAGCCCCGCCATCATCGGAATGGGAAGCATCGGATGGCGGTAGAGCCCGCCCGCTTCGAGCACCAGGACCGAGACGCCGGCCTCCGCCGAGAGGCGGTTGGCGAGAACGCAGCCGGCGGTGCCGGCGCCGACAATGACATAGTCGAATTGCTTCATCCTGCCGATGCCTTCAAACTCCCCGCCGATCGCAACTTTCGCCCGGAAATTTCCGTCATGCCTTATCCCACCCTGTTTTCGCCGCTTCAGGTCGGCGCCCACACCTTACGCAACCGCGTCGTTCATACCGCGACGGTCACAGGCTATGGCGCGAACACCCGGCCGAGCGAGAGGCTGATCGAATATCACCGAGCGCGGGCTGCGGGCGGCACGGCGATGATTGTGACCGAGTTGATGCCGGTGCACCACACATCGCTCGCCAATCCGTTCCTGGTGAGCGTCTTCGACGAAGACAATCTCGATCCGCTCAAGCATTGGGCTGAGGCGGTGGAAGGCGAAGACTGTCGCCTGGTTGGACAAATTGGCCATGTCGGGCGGCAGCAATTGTGGAGCCCGTTGGCGACGCCGGTCAGCGCCTCGGCGCGGCCAGATCCCTTAAGCTGGACAGTACCGCACAAGATGACGGTGAGTGAGATCGAGGAAATGATCCAGTGCTTCGTCGATGCCGCCGAACGCCTGCAGCGCGCCGGTTTCAGCGGCGTCGAGTTGCACGGCGCGCATGGCTATCTACTTACCCAGTTCATGTCACCCTTCTCCAACGACCGCGACGACAAATACGGCGGCAGCCGCGAAGGCCGCATCGCCTTCGTGCGCGAGACGATTGCCGCCATCCGCGCGCGCTGCGGCGCGGGCTTGCTGATGGGCCTCAAAATGCCGTGCGACGAGGGCGTCGCCGGTGGCATCGATCCGGCGGAAGCGGAAGAGATCGTCAAACTCTTCGTGGCTGACGGCGGGCTCGACTATCTCGCCTTCAGCCAAGGCAATTCCAGCCCCAGTCTGGAGAACCACTTGCCGGATATGCACTTCCCCAAGCGCCCCTATCTCCACCTGCACGCCCGCATGCGCAATCTCTGCGCCGGCGTGCCGACGGTGACGTTGGGGCGCATCGAATCGGCGGCGGCGGCGGAGCGTGCGTTGGCCGAGGGCTGCGGCGATCTCGTCGGCTTCAGCCGCGCGCTGGTGAGCGATGCAGCGTGGGCCAACAAAGCGCGCGACGGGCATGAGGACAGGATTCGCCCCTGCATCTATTGCAATTATTGTTGGGGAGAAATCCATGCCGGACGCGGCATGACCTGCGTGCATAACCCGGAATTGGCGCGCGCGGATGAAATCGGCTGGGCCCCGGCATCGGCGCCGGAAACCAAGCGCATCGCCGTCATCGGCGCCGGCGTTGCCGGGTTGGAAGCGGCGTGGCTCGCCGCGGCGCGCGGCCATGAGGTAAGTCTGTTCGGCGCTTCTCCCGAGGCGGGCGGCGG
>PTKB01000172.1 GCA_002937555.1 Alphaproteobacteria bacterium MarineAlpha10_Bin2
TGTCAAACTGTTGTACCTGTTACCCGTAGCGTGGCAGAGACACTTATCTAACCGTATCCGCTATCACATCGACTTTCGAGTCACCGACGATTCCGTAGAGGTGCTCGCTTTCTGACATAGTAGTCGGGACTCACCGCCTCCTTTGTGAGACATTCTCTTCAGCGATGAGCGGAGCGCTTTCCCGTCAGCGCTAGCGTTAGGTTCGGTTGGAACGATTCTGGAGACAATGGCATGGATGTGAAGTTACCGTTCACGGGAACGTTCTGTTCGGCGAGGTCATTTTGTCGGCGGCTGCGAGCGCACCGTGCTGACGACGCTGACGAGCAATCCCTTGCGCTGCACTGCCTCGACCAGGCGGCGAAAGTCGCCGTCGCCGGAAAACAGCACGACATGATCCAGAACCGGCGCCATTTCGATCATGTCGACGGCCAGTTCGATGTCCATATTGCCCTTGATCTTGCGCCGCCCCATGGAATCGGTGAATTCCTTGGCCGGTTTGGTCACCATGGTGTAGCCGTTGTAATCGAGCCAATCGACGAGCGGGCGAATCGGCGAATATTCCTGATCCTCGATCAGGGCGGTGTAGTAGAAGGCGCGAATGAGCCGCCCTTTCTCGGCAAACGCGTCAAGCAAGCGCTTGTAATCGATATCGAACGCGAGCGCGCGGGCGGCGGCGTAGAGATTGGATCCGTCGATGAACAGTCCGATACGGTCCTGGGAGTTAATATTAACCATGTGAGATTATCCATTTTCTAAAAAATGTGAGGCTGAGATGCGAACGGCGCGACAAATCAATTAGGTGCTTAAAATAATTGCATTACAGTTAGTATCTATGTCGCCAACCTCCCCACGGCAAGTCCCGGCGTTTCGGCACTGAATTCATGATTTTCATCGCTTTGGGCGCCAATCTCGCCACCTCAAGATACGGCCCGCCGCAACACGGGCTGGAAGCGGCATTGCGCTCTCTCGAGGCGCACGGCGTGAGTTTGATCCGGCGCTCCAACTGGTATCGCAGCGCGCCCTATCCCGCCGCCGATCAGCCGATGTATGTGAACGGCGTCGCCGAAGTCGAGACGGCGCTTTCTCCCGCCGCCCTGATGGCGGTCCTGCTCGACATGGAGCTTGCCTTCGGGCGCCGCCGCGGCGCGCGCAATGCGGCGCGTGAGATGGACCTCGACCTGATCGATTTCGACGGCCAAACCCTCGACCGCGCGGCCGATGAATCCGGCCCGGCCGTGCGTTTGCCGCATCCGCGCCTCGGCCAACGCGCCTTTGTGCTGCTGCCGCTCGCCGAAATCGCACCCAATTGGCGCCATCCGGAAAATGGCTTGCATATCGACGATCTCATCGCCGCTTTGCCCGAAGGGCAGGAAATCGAGCGTCTGGACACATAAAACGCCCTTGATTTCCGCCAAAAACACCCCTTTTAACTTGCATGGAGGAGGGCGAACGGGTAGGTTTCGGCGCCTTTTGATCCGCATTTGTTTGTATTTAATGGAGTGCCCGCAGCATGGCGCGTGTAACTGTTGAAGATTGTGTCGACAAGGTCCCGAACCGCTTCGAGCTGGTTTTGCTCGCCGCCCGGCGCGCGCGCAACATTCATTCCGGCGCGCCGCTGACCGTCGAGCGCGACAATGACAAGAACCCGGTCGTCGCACTTCGCGAGATCGCCGACGAAACCATTGACCTCGATGTGCTAAAATATGAGATGGAGCACGGCTCCGATGTCGATGAGGAACTGGATGAGCCGGAAGAGGAAAATCTGGCCGTGCTGTCGGCTGAGCAAGCCTGGGCCGGTGTCACATCGTCGCAAGTTCCGGAAAGCGACGAAGCAGAAGCCGCAGCCGTCGGCGCCGACGCGGTGTTCGCGCCGAAAACCAGCGATGACGGCGAAGGCGCCGGCGAACCGGCAGCCGCCAGCGAGGACGAGGAGGCCTGAGCGCGAATTGTCCACGCGAGAGTTCCGCGGACAGGCCGAGCGCATGACAAACCGTGATTCGTCAATACGAACTGGTCGAACGCGTCAAGGCTTACGATCCGACTGCGGATGAAGGCGCGCTCAACCGCGCCTATGTTTTTTCCCTGAAAGCCCATGGCGCGCAAATACGCGCCAGCGGCGACCCCTATTTTTCCCATCCCCTCGAAGTCGCCGGCATCCTGACCGGGCTCAAGCTCGATTGCGATACCATCGTCACCGCGCTCTTACACGATACCGTCGAGGACACCCTGGCCTCGCTGGATGAGATCGAAAACCATTTCGGCTCGCCGGTCGCCCGCCTTGTCGACGGTGTGACCAAACTCAGCCAGTTGGAACTGCAATCCGATCAAACCAAGCATGCCGAGAATTTCCGCAAATTCGTTCTCGCCATGTCGAAGGATATCCGTGTGTTGTTGGTCAAGCTGGCCGACCGGCTGCACAACATGCGCACCCTCAGCTTCATCGAAAACGGAGACAAGCGCCGGCGCATCGCCAACGAGACCATGGACATCTATGCGCCGCTCGCCGAGCGCATCGGCCTGCAAATGATCAAGGAAGAGCTCGAAGACCTGGCCTTCGCCGAGATCAATATGGACGCTCGCAACTCGGTGCAGGCGCGCCTCGATTTCCTGCGCGCGAAAGCTGGCGATGTCGTGCCGCGCATCCTCGCTGCGCTGCGCGAAATGCTGGCTGGGCACCGCTTGCGCGCCGTCGTCGAAGGGCGTGAAAAGCGCCTCTATTCGATCTGGCGCAAGATGGAAATCAAGAACATCGCGTTCGAGCAGCTCTCCGACATCGTCGCCTTCCGCATCATCGTCGACAGCGAAGCCGATTGTTACCGGGCGCTCGGTTTCGTGCACGGTGCCTATCCCATGGTGCCGGGAAAATTCAAGGATTACATCAGCACGCCCAAGCCGAACGGCTACCGCTCGCTCCATACCAGCGTCATGGGCCCTGAGAGCCAGCGCATCGAAATTCAAATCCGCACTCGCGAAATGCACGAGGAGGCGGAATTGGGCGTCGCCGCCCATTGGGCGTTCAAGCAAACCGAGGCGGGGAGCGACGGCAAACAATATCGCTGGCTGCGCGAGCTGTTGGACATTCTCGACAATGCGGCGGGGCCGGAAGATTTCCTCGAGCACACCAAGTTGGAAATGTTCCGCGATCAGGTGTTTTGCTTCACCCCGCATGGCGATCTCATTAATTTGCCGCGTGACGCAACGCCGGTGGATTTCGCCTACGCGGTGCATTCCCAAATCGGCGACACCTGTGTCGGCGCAAAAATCAACGGCCGCATGGTGCCACTCCGCACGCGCCTCTCCAACGGCGATCAGGTCGAAATCGTGCGCTCCAAAGTGCCCGCGCCCTCGCCCACTTGGGAGAGCTTCCTGGTGACCGGCAAGGCGCGGGCGGCCGTCAGGCGCTTTACCCGCTCCAAACAACGCAAGGAATATGAGACGCTCGGCCGGGCGATCGCGGAAAAGGCGTTCCGCGAAGCCGGCGAAACCTTCGCGCAAGCCGTAATCGAACAGGCCCTGCCGCGGCTCAAGCTCAAGACCGAGACGGAAGTTTATGTCGTCCTCGGCCAAGGGCTGATGACCGCTCAGGATTTCATCAATGCCTGTTTTCCCACTCGCCGGCGCCCTAGCGTCGCCTCGCGCGCTCTCTCGTTGGTGCGCGGCCGCTCGGGCGCGGCCAAGGCCGGAGACGCGGCGATCCCCATTCGCGGCCTGGTGCCCGGCGTCGCGGTGCATCTCGCCGAATGTTGCAGCCCGCTGCCCGGCGACCGCATCGTCGGCATCATCACCACCGGGATCGGCGTCACCGTCCATACCATCGACTGCGACACCCTGGTCAGTTTCGGCGACACGCCGGAGCGCTGGCTCGATCTCTCCTGGGACAATGAGGAAGCGGAAAACAGCGTTCATGTCGGGCGCTTGACCCTAGTGGTCGCTAACGAGACCGGCTCGCTCGGCGAATTGGCGATGTCGATCGCCAAGAACAAAGGCAATATCAACAATCTCAAGATCACCAGCCGCTCCGCCGAATTTTTCGACTTTATCGTCGATGTCGAGGTCCAGGACGCGCGCCATCTGACCGATATCATCGCCGCGCTGCGCGCAGTCCCCTGCATCAGCAGCGTCGAGCGGGCGCGGGGCTAACGCGCGATGGCGAAATACCGCCCGGTGCCGCTTACCGGCTATGTGCTGCGCGATGGCGCCGTCCTCAAGCGCCGCGCCGCCAGCTTCTACCGCATGGTCGCCCGCCGCCGGACAGTGCGTATGTTCGCCGCCCGCCCGGTGCCGCGCGCGGTGATCGAAAACTGCGTCATGAGCGCCGGCACGGCGCCGAGCGGCGCCAATATGCAGCCGTGGCATTTTGCCGTCGTCAGCGCGCCCGGGATGAAGCGCCGAATACGCCTGGCGGCGGAGAAAGAAGAGCACGAATTCTATCACCGGCGCGCCCCCAAGGCCTGGCTGAAGGCTCTGGAGCCGCTCGGCACCGACGCCAAGAAGCCCTATCTCGAGACGGCGCCTTATCTGATCGTCGTCTTTCAGCACAATTATGAGGTGGATGCCCAGGGCGAGAAGATCAAACAATATTACGCCCCGGAAAGCGTCGGCATCGCGACCGGCATCCTATTGACCGCGCTGCATCACGCCGGTCTCGCGACGCTCACCCACACGCCAAATCCGATGGGATTTCTGCGCAGCCTTCTCGGCCGACCGGCCAACGAACGCGCCGTGATGATTGTGGTCGTGGGCTATCCGGCCCGCGGCGCCAAAGTGCCCGATATCGGCCGCAAGGCACTCGCCGATATCGCCAGTTTCTTCGACTAGACCGCTAGCAAGCGGCGGGCACGCCGCACATATATAGAACATCTCCCGCATGGCGGGCCGCCATTGTCGGCGGATCGCTTGCGCAACACCCTGTTATTGCGATATTTTGTCGGGTTCGAGGCCTGCAAAATAATCCAATCAGGCCATCGAGAGGGAGAGTGATGAGGAACATAGCGATGCACGGTCGCGCGATTGCCGGTTTTGCGCCGGCTATCGGCTGTCGCTCCGAAGGTGGCGCGGCGTGAGCGTCTTCCGCCGCCGCCGCAAACGCCCTCTCCTCGCCCGCGTGTTGGAGTTTGTCTGGCCGCGCATGGGCTGGCGCCGCGCCGGGCGATATTATGTCTTCCGCATCAAGCGGCTGCCCGGCACGCCTTATACCATCGCTTGCGGTTTCGCGCTCGGCGCCGCCGTCTCGTTCACGCCGTTCATCGGTTTTCACTTTGTCTTGGCGGGTATTCTGGCCTGGGCCTTGCGCGCCAATTTGCTCGCCTCCGCGATCGGCACAGCGGTCGGCAATCCCTGGACCTTCCCGGGAATATGGTTCGGTGTCCTGTGGCTCGGCAGCAAGATTCTCGGGCGCGAGATGCCGCAACTGAGCTTTTCCGACCTCAGCGTGACCATGATCTTCGATCACTTTTCGACCATTGGCGTGCCGATGATCGTCGGCGGCGTGCCGTCCGCTCTCTTGGCCTGGGTGGTTTTCTATATTCCGATCCGCCGCGCCATCGCCAACTATCAGCATCACCGCCATTCGAGCCGCATCAAGCGCCAGCAGGTCCTGGCCGAGCAGCGCCGCGAACGCGATGCCGGGGTGGCGAATATCAATACCGAGGATGAGCCCGCCACCGCCGGTGAGGCGGCCGATGAGTTGACCATTCCGGAGCCGACATCCCGCGAGGACGCGCGGCCCTCGGCGACGGTGACGCCGATGACATTTACATTTGACGGT
>PTKB01000173.1 GCA_002937555.1 Alphaproteobacteria bacterium MarineAlpha10_Bin2
CCATGCGCGCATGGGCTTTGGCCTTGGGCACGGCCTTCTGCGGGTTGTTGCGCTGTGCCGGCATCGGAATGATTTCCGCCTGGCCGAGGAAACGCGCCACTCTGTCCGACGGCTTGGCGCCGACCCCGAGCCAGTGACGAATGCGGTCTTCCTTCAACGTCACCCGTTGTCCGTCCTTGGGCAGCATCGGATCGTAAGTGCCGACGCGTTCGATAAAGCGCCCGTCGCGCGGATTGCGCGAATCGGTGATGACGATGCGGTAGAACGGGCGCTTCTTGGCACCCGCGCGGGAAAGGCGAATTTTCAAGGCCATGCCGTCTTTATTCCTCTAAGGTTTGCGACAAACGGATTATTGCGTGTTTTATTGCCGTGGCATCATTCCCGGCATACCGGCCCGCATGAGGCCTTTTTCGCCGAGTTTGCCCACTCGTTTCATCATGACGTTCATCTGCTTGAATTGTTTCAGCAGCCGGTTGACGTCCTGTACAGAAGTGCCGGAGCCGCTGGCGATGCGCCGTTTGCGCGAGCCGTTGAGACGTTTCGGACGCAGGCGTTCGTCCTTGGTCATCGAGCTGATGATGGCCTGCATACGGTCGAGCGATTTATCATCGACGTTGGCCTCGGCCATCTGGCGCTTGACCTTGCCGACGCCCGGCAACATGCCCAACAGGCCGTCCATGCCGCCCATGCGGCGCATCTGGTTGAGCTGGGACGAGAGATCGTTGAGGTCGAAGCTGCCTTTCTTGATCTTCTTGGCGAGCTTTTCGGCCTCTTTTTCGTCGATCGTCTCCTGCGCCTTTTCGACCAGGGTGACGACGTCGCCCATGCCGAGGATGCGCGATGCAATGCGTTCCGGATGGAACGGCTCGAGCGCGTCGAGCTTCTCACCCACACCAATGAGCTTGATCGGGCAGCCGGTCACCGCGCGCATGCTGAGCGCCGCGCCACCGCGGCCGTCGCCATCGACGCGGGTCAGGATAATGCCGCTGATCTCGACCCGCTGCTTGAATTGCGTCGCGACATTGACCGCGTCCTGGCCGGTCAGCGCATCGGCCACCAGCAGGGTTTCCACCGGCTTGGCGGCTTTCCTGACCGCCACCACCTCGTCCATCAGCTCGTCATCGACATGAAGACGCCCGGCGGTATCGAGAATGACGATGTCATAGCCCTGTTCGCGCCCCGTCTTCATCGCCCGCTTGGCGATGGCGACCGGCGCCTGGTCCTCGACGATCGGCAGCACATCGATACCGGCCTGTTCGCCGAGCACCGCGAGCTGCTCCATTGCCGCCGGCCGGCGGGTGTCGAGCGAGGCCAAGAGGGCGCGCTTTTTATTCTTTTCGTTCAGGCGTTTGGCGAGCTTGGCGCTGGTTGTCGTCTTGCCCGAGCCTTGCAGGCCGACCATCAGGATGGCAGCCGGCGGTTCGGCCGCGAGATTGATGTCGATGGCGCCGGCGCCGCCTAGCATTTTCACCAGATGATCGTTGACGATCTTGATCACCTGTTGACCGGGCGTGACGCTCTTCAGCACCTCTGCGCCGAGCGCCTCGGCCTTGGCCTCGTCGATGAACTGCTTGACCACCGGCAGCGCGACATCGGCTTCCAACAGCGCCACGCGCACCTCGCGCATGGCGGTGGAAACGTCGCTCTCGGAGAGCGCGCCCTGGCGCGTCAGCTTGTCGAATACGGCGCTTAAGCGGCCGGAAAGAGATTCGAACAAAACGGCTATCCCTAAAGCAAAACGCAAATCGCGCCAGCGCGCGAAACTCGCGGACTGGCGTGCCTCCTCGGAGGCGTTGAACCAAACAATCCTAGAACGCGGCGGACACTATGCCTGCGCCCATCCCAAGTCAAGCTGAGCGCGGGCGTCCGGGAGCAGCATGAATGCCTGATCTAGACTTTCGTCTCATCCGGTTTTTCGATTGCATCCATTGCCATCGTTGCCGACAGGTATATAAATTCAATGACAAAGCGAATTGGCAGCCAACCCGGTGCTTGATCAAGTTGGCAGCAAAAATATTCGGCTGTTGCCGCGCCGCGCATGCCGGGAACAAGGAAAAAGAGAAATGGAAATGTCATTCGATTTCATCATCGTCGGAGCCGGATCGGCAGGGTGTGTTCTGGCCAATCGACTGACGGAGGATGAAGGCACTTCGGTTCTGTTGCTGGAGTATGGCGGCAAGGACGACAGCATATTCGTTCAGATGCCGACGGCGTTGCAAATTCCCATGAACATGCCGCGTTTTAATTGGAGCTTCTGGTCCCAGCCCGAACCCAACATCAACGATCGCCTGGTCGATGTATCGCGCGGCAAGGGGCTGGGGGGGTCGTCAACGATTAACGGCATGATCTATGTGCGCGGCAACGCCTGCGACCTCGACCAGTGGGAGGAACTAGGTGCCAGCGGATGGGCCTATCGCGATTGCCTGCCTTATTACAAAAAAGCCGAGAATTGCGCTTACGGCGAAGACGAATACAGAGGCGCGGGCGGGCCGCTCGACACCTGCAACGGGAACGGCATGAAGAACCCGCTCTACAAGGCATTTATCGATGCCGGAAACGAGGCCGGATACGGTATCTCAGAGGATTACAACGGCTACCGCCAGGAAGGCATGTCGAAGATGGACATGACGGTCAAAGGCGGTGTTCGCGCGAGCACGGCCAATGCCTATCTGAAACCGGTGCTGCATCGTTCGAATCTGACCGTGATGACACATGCGCTCACCAAACGCGTCGTGCTCGAAGGCAAAAAAGCAGTTGGCGTCGAGTTCGAGCATGAGGGGCGCACACAACAGTTGAGAGCAAACAAGGAAGTGATCCTGTCGGCGGGATCTATCGGCTCACCGCATATCATGCAGATGTCGGGAATCGGCCCCGCAGCCGTCCTCAAATCAGCCGGTATCGAAGTCCTGCACGAGTTGCCCGGCGTCGGGGAAAACCTCAACGACCATCTCGAATCCGTCATTCAGTACGAGACAAGTTTGCCGGTCTCGTTAAACCGGCACATGGGACCCTTGAGCAAGTTCCTGATCGGCGCGCGCTGGTATTTATTCAAGTCGGGCCTGGGCGCCACCAATCATTTCGAATCCACCGGCTTCATTCGCACCCGCGCCGGGCTGAAATGGCCGAACGTCCAATTCCACTTTATGCCGGCCGTTGTCCGTTATGACGGCAAAGGCAATTCCGGGCCGCATGGCTATCAAATTCACTTTGGCATCAACAAGCTGAAAAGCCGCGGCTGGGTGCATGCCAAATCCAGCGACCCGCTGGAGAAACCGGAGATCGTCCTCAATCATTTCCAGGACCAACAGGACATTGACGATTTCAGAATGGCCTTTCGCCTCACGCGCGAGATCGGCATGCAGCCGGCCTTTGATCGCTATCGCAAGCGCGAGATCGACCCCGGCGATCAGGTTGAGAGCGATGACGACGTCGATGCCTGGGTGCGTGAGAATGTCGAGACCGCATACCACCCGACATGCACCTGCAAGATCGGTGCGGATGACGATGCCATGGCGGTTGTCGATACGAAATGCAGGGTCATGGGAATCGACGGTTTGAGAATTGTCGATTCATCGATCTTCCCGTGCGTTCCCAACGGCAATACCAACGCGCCGACAATTATGGTCGGCGAGAAGGCAGCGGATATCATCAGGGGGAAAGACCCGCTGCCGCCATCCAATGCCCGCGCCTATGTCGCGCCAAACTGGGAAACCAAACAACGCGAGGGCGTCGCTGTCAGACCCTCCGTGTAGAGCAATTGATTCAGGCTCTATCGAAGAGGTGTCAACGGCGGATGGATGTTAACCACCCAATAAGCTTCCGATGTTGGCTAAATTCGGCTGTCGATTCATCTGCAGATTTGGTTCTGGAGTTGGGTGGAAAGCGGACATTCGGCTCTTTATCTCAAAAGTCCGAACCTGACTCCGCGAGCTCGCGCGGCCCACATGTTGGGCTTATCGCCGGCAACTGTCTGACGCCAAAATAGCCAAGCGTCGCGAGCCCGAAGACGTTAACCATATCCTCCAGGCCGGTCGACAATTTCGCCTATTTCTTGATATATTAAAAATGATGCGGTGGAATATGCTCGCCGTGCTCCACTTGTGACGTGGCAAAATGCAGTTTACTGACCGATTGTTCGATTTTTTCGCCAGCCATGGCGCCAGCCCGGGCGAAGCGGATCTGTCGAGCACGATGAACGCGCTGCCGGCAATGGCGGCGTAACCGACGACGGCGTTCCGGATGCCCTGCTCGGGTTCGATGGTGATTGGGCGGAGTTGGTTGCGACGAACAGTGGCCTCGGCGCGCAACCGGGTGGTGCTCTCGCGGTGGCCGGCGGTGTCGGTGATGCGGGCGTTAACGGGGAGCTATTGGATCTCGTGTCCCCGGAGCCCTTGTTCGCGTTCGATAGCCCGCATTTGTCCGAGACAGGGGGCCTTGCAACCCGCTTCGCGAGTGCGCACAGCCACACCGCCTTCGATCCGGCGGAGGCGATCCGGCAATCGCTCTGGTACGATAATGCCCCGCGGGGGCACCCGGTGAGGCGGCCGGCCATTCAGCGCAGCCGGGCGATGGCATGCTGGGCGAGGCGAATCTAACCTTTCTCGACACAGACTGGTTTGCCAAGGGTGGAAACGGCGGCGGCAATGGCGGTGGCGGCGGTGACGGCACCCTATCCAGCTACCTCAGCGGCGACCCCGGTGGCTACAATATCGAGATTGTTTTCAAGAAGGCATGGACCGTCGAACTTCAATCCGCGTTTATCGACTCCTCGGAACTCATCAGCGACCTTATCGTCGGCGATATCTCGGACGTGCGCTTCCGCGGCAAGATCATCGACGACATCCGCATCGACGCCGAGTTAACGAATATCGACGGCGTGGGCGGCATCCTCGGCCAAGCCGGCCCGACTGCGATCCGCACCTCGGACAATTTGCCGGCGACGGCCGTCATGGAGTTCGACATCGCCGATGCGGATGCGTTCAACGCCACCGGCCTGTGGCAGGACATCGTGTTTCACGAAATGTTGCACAGCGTTGGCTTCGGCTCGATTTGGGGCTTCCAAGACTTGCTCGATGGTGCGGGCACCGAAAACCCGCTGTTTACCGGCGCGGCGGCGACTTTCACCTACGAGCGGGACTTTGACGCGATCGACGCCTTGGGCGTGCCGGTCGAGCAGGTCGGCGGACCGGGCACGCGGGATTCCCATTGGGACGAAGAGACATTCGACAACGAGATCATGACCGGCTTTATCGATGGCCAGAACTTTCTCTCCGAAATGACTGTGGCTTCGCTGGAGGACATCGGTTACGAGACGGTCTGGGACGAGGACTTCTTCTTCACTTGAGCGAGACCGCCGGCGCATTCTGAAGGGCTGGACGGCACCCACCCGCCGGCATCTAGGTGCCAAATTGCTGTAACTTTCATTGCGTCACGCATGTCTGCCACCGGCTAGATTCGGCTGTCAAACTGTCTTTTAATTTACGTCTGCATCGGCGTGGTAAGCAGAAGTCAAAAGCGCAATTTCCAATTTTCCAACACTGATGTCCGTTGTTAGGGAGCTGCCGCATACCGGACTATATTTGAGGCCAGCGTTTTCGTCTCTTCGTGACCTGATCCTCCCCCAATGAGTTGGTCCAGCCCTATAGTTAGTAGAGGAGGACCAAGGAATGGGAATCAAGAGACACAAGCCGGAAGAGATCGTGACGAA
>PTKB01000174.1 GCA_002937555.1 Alphaproteobacteria bacterium MarineAlpha10_Bin2
TTCCTAGTGAAAAACAGAGTAGGAAAATCAGCAGTGCGACAACGATGGCTAGTATGAAATCCATCAAAGTCTTATGCTTCTCATTGACAACAAATCTTCCTCGTTCAGACGATTGGAGATTTCCGCATAGTGGTTGTCTATGGTTGCCACACTTGTGTTCAAATTATCGGCAAGGGCTTTTAGGTCTAAATTTTGGGCGTTCAAAAGACGAAACATAATTGCTGTATGCCTGAAATTCCTAGCTGATCGTGGTCTTCCAAATTTATCCTCGTATAAACCAGCTTCTTTCAGCAAGGAGCGGAGAGACATATGCGGATTTTGCGGAAATACGAGACTGTCAGGCTCTGACGAGATGCCATATTTCTCGTTGTGTTTAAGAATATCTCTGTAAGCCCAACGGCACGATGGCATCGCTGTAATCTCGTGCTGTCCTGTTTTTCCACTAACAGTAAGCCTGACAAAATCTTCTTCACCTTCCCTATGAACTATTTGTACGCCCTTATGCTTTAAGCCAAGAAGCTCATAAGTTCGTGCTCCACAGCCAACTGCGAAGATGATGAGATGGTGCAGATATTCTCGGCGTTGCCTGACCCTTTTTGTTGGTGCAGTAGCTATTCTCTTATGACTGACTTTTTTAAGAAGTTCATATTCATCAGGTTCAAACCAGCCACGATTATGTTTCGTTAAGCGTATTGTTGGGAATAATGGTAGTATATCAATAACACCTTGGTGAATAGAGTGTTTTAATATTCTCCTTAATACTTGTATATAATGTCTTTGTGTTTGTGGAGATGGTGTTTTTACTTGTGATTCATGTTTTTTACTGTTTTCTAGTCTCCAAACAATAAATTCATCTATGTGTTTTGTCTTTATTTCTTCTACTGTCAATTGACGATGATCGTGGAAATATGGGATTACCCAATTATCCGCTATCTCACGCATATTACTTATGTGTCGTGGATTGCGAGCAGCGCCCTTTGTAATCTGTTCGTGGTCTAAAAATTTGTAGGCAAATCTCTTAAATGAGGTACCTGAAATTGACTGTCCTTCTTCAACACGACCTTTGGCAATCATCAACCAATTAGTTGACCAATCCTTTGCCGCAAGTTCATCCTTACAACGAGTTGAAATTTGAACTCTTTTACCCCCATCGGAAAATCGTAGATACCAGTAGACAGACCTTGGAATTTTGATGAGTTGGGCTTTTGTAGACCCTATTTCAAAGTGCCGAGTTTCCATCTTTTGCCTCTCTTTGGTAGACGCAACAGATCATTAATTTCAATACGCAACAGATTGTAAACAATTCACCAATAATTTACCAGTCAAATTATGAGTGAAATCGTTTGTGGAAGCCAATAAATAGGGAATGTTTCAGTTTTTGAGTCTGTCGCGTCTACCAGTTCCGCCACAGAGGCAAGATATTCCGTTCGTACTGAAGTTGACGTTATAGGCTAAAGCGCGTGTCGCTGCCAAGCGGGCTTGCGGTGCCGGCGCTTGATTTTGCGGCTGCCCTCTGGCACGTCAATTCGGCCACGGAAATGGCGGGTATGTTCGGCCAATGCTGAGAAAACTTTACGATTGGGTCATGGCGATGGCCGGCAAACGCCACGCCATCTGGTGGCTGGCCGGCGTGTCGTTCGCCGAGAGCGCCTTCTTTCCCATTCCGCCCGACATCCTCCTGGTCCCGATGGTCCTCGCCAACCGCCGCCGGGCATGGCGCATCGCCGCCGTGTGCACGCTGGCGTCCGTGTTGGGCGGGTTGCTCGGCTATGCCATCGGCCTCTGGCTGTTTGAAGCGCTCGGCCGGCCGCTTTTGGAATTCTATGGTTCCGAAGACAAGTTCAGCCAGTTTCAGGCCTACTACAATGAATGGGGCGCCTGGATCGTCGGCGCTGGCGGGTTTACGCCGCTGCCTTATAAAGTGATCACCATCGCCAGCGGCGTGACCAAGCTCGATATCGGCATCTTCATTCTCGCCTCGGTGGTATCGCGCGGCTTGCGCTTCTATATCGAGGCGGCCCTTTTGTGGCGTTTCGGCGAACCGGTGCGCGAGTTTATCGAACGCCATCTCGGCAAATTGGCGTTGCTGTTCTTCGTCGTGCTGGTGGGCGCGTTCCTGCTGGTCAAGCTGCTGCTGTAAGGCGCATATTCCGGGGATGGCGCTTATCGACAAACCCTGGCTGCCGGCGGCGGCGCTGCTCACCGTCAGCGCCGCCGTGCTGCTCACCGCATTCCTGTTCGAGCATGTCGGCGGCCTCGCCCCGTGCGAACTTTGCTGGTATCAGCGCTACGCCCATATGGCCGCCTTGGCGATCGCCTTGCCGGTCCTCTATTTCAACCGCCAGGCCAGTATTTCCGCGCCGCTCCTGGCGGCCGCCGCCGTGGCAATACTGGTCGGCGCTGCCGTCGCCGGATATCAGGTCGGTGTCGAGCAGAGCTGGTGGGAGAGCAGCTGCGCCACGCCGATCGCCGGCGATACCATCGAAGAACTGCGCGCCAGCCTGCTCGAGGCACCCCTGGTGCGCTGCGACGAAGTGGCGTGGTCGTTGTGGCGCATATCCATGGCCGGCTGGAACGCGCTGCTGTCGCTCGCCTTGGCCGCCAGCGCGCTGTATGCTGCCTTCATGATGGAGCGCAGCAAGTGACGGACGAGGCGGAACAAGCCCCGGGCGTGAAGCGCACCGGCGACGACCGGCTGCCCGGCGATCCCGGGCCGCAAGAGATCATCGCGCGAATCCTCCGTGTCGATCATGCTGGCGAGTATGGCGCGGCGCGCATTTATGACGGCCAACTCGCCGTGCTTGGGCGCGATGCCGTGGCCCCGGTGATCCGTGAGATGGCCGATGCCGAACGCAAACATCTCGAAACTTTCGACCGCTTGCTGCACGAGCGCCGCGTCCGGCCGACCGCGCTGGCGCCCTTTTGGCATGCCGCTGGTTTCGCGCTTGGCGCGGGTAGCGCGCTGATGGGCCGGCGCGCCGCGATGGCTTGCACCGCCGCCGTGGAAGAGGTGATCGAACAGCATTACGCGGCGCAGGTCGAGAAACTCGGCGATGACGAGAAAGAGTTGCGTGAAACACTGATCGAATTCGGCGCCGAGGAAAGCCGGCACAAAGAAATCGGTCTCGAGCATGAGGCGGAAAAAGCGCCCGGCTACGAGCCACTCAGCGCCATGGTCAAGCGCGGCACCCGTCTTGCGATCTGGTTGTCGGAGCGCATCTGACGGTGCCGAGGACGGCGCGTCAGCGTCAGCGTTCTTCCAGTTCGGAGTCCCAATAGAGAAAGTCGCGCCAACTTTGATGCAAAAAGCGCGGCGGGAATTCGCGGCCAGCGTCATGCAGATCATGAGTGCTTGGCGCCCGCGGCGCGTGGCGCGGATGCAGGCCGCATTCATTCGGCATGCGGCTGCCCTTGGCAAGATTGCAGATGGTGCACGCCGTCACCACATTGTCCCAACTCGTATGCCCACCGCGTGAGCGCGGGACGACATGGTCGAACGTTAGATCCTCAACGGCGAACCGGCCGCTGCAATACTGGCAGGCGAAGCGGTCGCGCAGGAAGACATTGAAACGGGTAAAAGCCGGGCGCCGGGCGAGCGGCACATATTGCTTGAGCGCGATGACGCTTGGCAGGCGAATTTCGCAGCTCGGCGAATGCACCGCGACGTCATATTCCGAAACGATGTTCACGCGCTCGAGAAAGGCCGCCTTCACCGCATCCTGCCACGGCCATAGCGACAGCGGAAAGTAGCTGAGCGGCCGGTAGTCGGCGTTCAGCACCAAGGCGTGGCAGGACTCAAGCGATGTAGACACGCTCTCTCCCTTCAAAGAAATGCGCTTGCCAACCAAGCGCACCCTAACCTTCGTCAAAATTCGCCTGCAATCATAAGCACCGTTGGAAGACAGGCAAGCGCCAATCCCGGTAATGGGACAACGGCGCGTTCCGCGTCAGCCGGTGCGTCAGGCTTGGCGCGTCCGCGCCGACGGGATAGGTTGGCGCCCGTTTTGGTTTGCTTTCGGAGTTTCGCAAATGTCCAACGCGCTTTCGTCTACGCCGCGCACCGGCCCGCTTTCAGGTCTCCGTGTGCTCGATATGAGCCGGGTTCTGGCCGGCCCATGGTCGGGGCAGCTGTTGGCCGATTTCGGCGCCGATGTGGTGAAGGTGGAGCGCCCCGGTGTCGGCGACGATACGCGCGGCTGGGGCCCGCCCTATCTCAAGGATGCGGACGGCAAAGAGACCGGCGAAGCGGCATACTATATGTCGGCCAACCGCGCCAAGCGGTCGCTGACGCTGGATATATCGCTGCCCGAGGGCCAGGAGGTCTGCTCCGCCCTGGCCGCGCACGCCGACATTCTGCTGGAGAATTACAAGGCCGGCGGCCTGGCCAAATACGGCCTTGATTACGATAGCCTGAAAGCGCGCAATCCGCGCCTGATCTATTGCTCGATCACGGGCTTCGGTCACACCGGTCCCTACGCCGCGCGGGCTGGCTACGACATGATCATTCAAGGCGCCGGCGGCTTCATGAGCATCACCGGCGAACGTGACGATCTCCCGGGCGGCGGGCCGCAAAAAGGCGGTGTCGCGGTGGCCGATTTGATGACCGGCATGTACGCCACCGTCGCCGTTCTCGCCGCCCTGGCATGGCGCGAGACATCTGGCCTTGGCCAGCATATCGATCTCGCCCTCCTCGATACTCAAGTGTCGTGGCTCGCCAACCAGGCGATGAATTATCTGGTCAGCGGCAAGGCCCCGGAGCGTGCCGGCAACGCGCATCAGAACATCGTGCCTTACGGCGTCTTCCCGGCGCGGGACGGCCATATGATTCTCGGTATCGGCAACAACACGCAATTGGCCAAGTTTCTGGAAATCGCCGGACGCCCAGAGCTCATGGAAGACGAACGATTTAAAACCAATACGCTGCGCGTACAAAACCGCGAAGCCGTGGTGGCGATCATCGGCGGCATCACCGCGATGCGCGATCTCGACGATTGGCTGGCGGATTTGGAGCCTGCCGGGGTGCCGAGCGGGCCGATCAATACGATCGATAGGGTGTTTGACGATCCGCAAATCTTGGCGCGCGGCATGCGCGTCAAGATTCCCCATGCCCTCGGCATCGATGTGGAATATGCCGGAAATCCCATTCGCTTCTCGGCTTCGCCGGTGGATTATCCGCGCGCCGCGCCTCTGTTGGGCGAGCATAGCGGCGATGTGCTCGAAGATTGGCTCGGCCTCGATGAAACGGCGATCGAAGCGCTGCGCCAAAACGGCGTGGTGTAGCAAGCGCGCGCCGAGGGCCGGGCATGTCCTCCGTCACCCGCTTCGCGCCAAGCCCCACGGGTTACCTTCATTTGGGCCATGCCTACTCAGCCCTCCTTTCCGCTGACGCGGCGCAAGATGCTGGCGGACGGTTTCTGCTGCGTATCGAAGATATCGATGTCGGACGCTGCCGGCCGCAGTTCGAAGCGGCAATTCTGGAGGATTTGGCATGGCTCGGCCTTGTATGGGAACAGCCGGTGCGCCGCCAATCGGAGCATATGGCGGATTATCTGAAGGCTCTCGATCGCCTGCAGGCGGAGGGGCTGATTTATCCCTGTTTTTGTACCCGCGCTGACATCCGCGCCGAGATCGCCCGCGCCGATGCCGCGCCGCATGGCCCCGACGGTCCGCAATATCCCGGAGGGCAAGTCGCCCGCGGCA